>CAYQRJ010000011.1:16114-22831 GCA_964419855.1 uncultured Crocinitomix sp. | reverse complement strand
AACTGACTATATTAAAACAGAATTTTGTTTTTAGTGCAGTTCCTTTTTTTGATGCTGGTAGTGTCTATTATAATGTAAGTGATGTGTTTAATTTAAACAGAATTAGAACCTCAGAAGGGTTAGGATTGAGAATTGCTTGGAACTCTAGTACAATTCTAAGGTTTGATTATGCCATTTCAAAAGAAGATAAACAATTCTTCTTTATCTTTGGTCATGCATTCTAAATATAACAATTCTATTTTTAAAACTTATTTTTTAGAATTATATTAAATTTGATTTTCTTACATTTACACAATGAAACATCATTTTAATCCTTTTCTAAACATTATTTTAATCGGCATTATTAGCGTCTTTTTTTTGCGTGTTAGCGAAATAGTTCTAGTTGGACAATCCTTTCCGTTAAGTTTCCATATCATTAGCCGTGAACTATTGGGGGTTTTACTTGATTTTGTTTTAATAACCAGTGTTTTATTAATTCTTTATCCGTTTTACTACCTGCTGAGTAAACTAAATCTCATCTCTGTTGCCAAAGGCATTTTCATTTTACTAATAGCAATTTTAAGTGTTACTCATTTGTTAATCGTTAAATATTTTGCCTATCAATTATTGCCTTTAGACATCTTTTTATACAAACACGATTTAAAAGAAATTGTGTTTACTGTTAAAACATCAAGTGTCTCTCTCAATGGTTTATTTATATTAATTTTTGTGTTTTTATTGCTTTATTTATGGATGTGTTTTAAAGTTCTCAAATTAAAAATTACCTCAAATAAATATATAACCATTTTTCTACTTTTAACTATCCCTTTAAGTCTATATTTTAACTATTATCGTTTAGATAAAATTGATAAATTTACACAAAACAAAAGTAATTATTTTTATAGCAAAAGTTTAATGTATCTTTTTAAAACAGATGACAATTCAAGCTACTCAGCTACTCAATTTCAAAAATTATATCCTAACAAACAATTTACATCTAAAGAGTATCCATTGGTACATTATTTTGAAAAAGACACCATCATAGAAACCTATTTTAATGAGTTTGACACCACACCCAATATTGTAATTTTAATAATGGAAGGGTTAAATGATGATTTTATTCATCCCTATCACGGAAAAAACTTTATGCCTTTTGTAACGAGCTTAAAAGATAGCAGTTTGTATTGGGACAGATGTTTTACACTTGGCGAACGGTCTTATGCCGTTGTGCCATCAGTTTTAGGCGGATTACCTTATG
Organism: uncultured Crocinitomix sp.; assembly: GCA_964419855.1. Taxonomy (GTDB): domain Bacteria; phylum Bacteroidota; class Bacteroidia; order Flavobacteriales_D; family Crocinitomicaceae; genus Putridiphycobacter. Next base: position 21,594 of record CAYQRJ010000011.1, on the reverse strand, counting down.
GAAAATTAGGGTTTACATTAATAGACCAATACCCTAACCATTTGTCCTTAATTTCTGTTTTAAAGCAAAATGGCTATTTTACTACTTTTTATGATGGACAAGGCACTTGGTTTCATCATAAAGATGCTTTTTTTAAATATAATGACATTGATTTAATTGTGGATAATGATGATTACGATAAAACTTTCAAAAAAATTATTGTTGGTGATGACCACTTTTTTTGGGGATATGATGACAAAGATTTATTTACACAGTCATTAATGTATTTAGACAGTATGAATCATAACCCACGGTTGGACATTTATTTTTCGGGAAGTATGCACGACCCTTTTGTTATTGCTGATGAAGAAAAATATTTATCTATTGCAAAAAATTTACTAGGTGAGGATGAACAAGATTTTTTTAAAACTTATTCTAAATATATTAAAACATTAAGGTTTACTGATGATGCTCTTAAATTATTTTTTGAGAAATACAAACAAAGACCCGATTTTGACAACACCATTTTTATTATTACGGGCGACCATCCTATGACAGAATTACCAAGAGATAATGAAGTAAAAAAATACCACGTTCCACTAATCATTTATTCTAAAAAACTTAAATCGCCGCAACAATTTCATCAAATTGTTAGTCATTTAGACATTTACGAATCTATTTTGTCTTTACTTGATAAACATCTTGATTTTATTCCTGCTATCAGCACATCATTGGGTCATAATTTGTTTGCCAACAACAACAATTTTTATGTATTTATGGAGGGCAATAGAGAAATGATAGATTGTTTTTATAATGGTTATTATTTACACCGTGATGATTTATACAAAGTAGATGATGCTTTCAACATTACCTCTATCAATAACGATTCTATAAAAAACGACTTAAAAAACAGATTGAAAATATTTATAGAAATGAATAGAGAAACTACTGGCAACAACAAAATTATTTCTAACCAATTGTTATGTCAATCTTTAAGATATAACTTATTATTTTCTGATGACACCACCCAGCAAATCAATTTAACAGATGAGTTTTACAATTTAACACCAAAAATTAAACTATTTAATCAAAAGCTTGTATTTAACTTACAATTTGATAGTCAATTATCCCCTTCAGATGACATCTCAATTATTTATGAATTTAGAAATTTGCACGATAGTTTAGTCGATTGGCAATCGGTTAAAGTAGATGCTGATAATCCAGAGTTTATTAATCATTTTACTTACCCAAAAGTTAAGGACACTCTTATTTTTAATGCCTATATTTGGAATAAATCCAAATCAAAGCTTAAACTTGAACAATATAATGCGTTGGTGTACTCAGCAGATTGATTTTTTTAGTTTAGTGGAAAAAGAAGCAAAAAAATAAAACGAAATCAATAAAAAAGCGTTATTTTTGTAGAGAGAGACCAATACAATTAACCACAAGAATTCATGGAATTTGCTTTGTTTAGATGCGGAAAAAGAATTTTATAAAATAATAAATAGTTTGAAGACAAGATTCATATATTTATTAATAATTGTTTTTACTTCTTGCTTAAAATTAGAAGTTAAGAGTGAAAATAAAGATTTTTCTTTAAATAGATACATCTTAAATAGTGATAAAAAAATGAATGACATTTATTGCTTTTCGGATATTTATAATAACTGTTTAATTAATTCTAAACATAGGACTATTGACTTTAAAGAAATAAAAGATACATTTGACATAGAAAAAAAACTAAATTATCATATCAAGTTAAATGAATACATAGAGGACAAACATTTTTTTATTTTAAAAGATACTTCTGCATTATTAGTAATTGGCGTCCCCCATAATTCGGTAGGAATTGGGATAGACTACAATTATTATATTTTAGCTGATTTAATGTCAAAAAAAGAGTACGAATATTCTTCACTTTCTAATACAGAGTATTCTATTTTTATTGGCAAAGATCAAAGAATAAAATGTATTGTGTTAAATGATTTTTATCCAAGACCTGCAGATGAAAAAATAAAGGAGGATACTACATATTATTTGTTAAATGTTTCAATTATTGATGTTGTTACTAATAAAATAGATACAATATTTAACTATAAATGTGATTTTGACAATACACACTCCACCCAATCCAGCAACAACCCTAAAAACCCACAAAAAACTATCACCAATTACAATAAGTTTAAATAATGGTTATTCTAAAACAGTAATATATGATTCGTTAGATAAATTAAATCAATATAAAGAAGTAGCTCAAAAATATCTAGATAATAATATTACATATAAAATATCTGATGTTATTACTAATAAAGAGATGAAAACTACCGATTTAGGTAATGTTTTAGACCCAAACGATTATTAATATTAGGTTATGAAAAAAATACGAATTTTACTTTTTATATACGTTTCAGCTATTTTTTTAAGTTGTGAAAACCATTCTAATAATAAAAATGATATACACTTTCCGAAAGAACATGACACTTGTATTCTATCTAATTTAGATAGCGTGTTAGAAAATTACCAACCAAGTGCTATTGACATGAGTTCATCTTTAACAGATACCTTAAAAGAGTTATTTATAGAGGCAATAAATAGAAAGTTAGACATTGAAAATCAATTAAATATTTTGATCTTAAAAACGTATAAGTACCACCTTACAATAGCTTGTCAAAGTTTTGGCATTCAGTATCAGAATGATAAAAAAACTAGATTTATCATTGATAACATGCTTCTTATTAAAGGTATAAAAAAAGATTCTGTAGATTTTATAAGTTCTGGTTTTGTTTATTATGAATTAAAAGAGAATAAAAACTATGATGATTTAAAAAGTGAAAAACTAATTAAAGATATTGACTCTATATTATTTCATTGCTCTTATTAAGTATTTATTACACAAGCAGTTTGTTTGTTATTGAGCTTGTCGAAATTCGTTATTGAGCTTGTCGAAATTCGTTATTGAGCTTGTCGAAATATAACGAAATACTAAAACAAGGGGTGTGTTAAAAAAATAGTAGTAGCTATTATAAACTGTAGAGAGTTTTTATTGTTTCGTACTGTTTAATTTATTTTTAATGTAACAACTTATACAAAACTTTGTTTATTAGATTTAATTCTTTCAATAGTTCTTTAGCATAATATATTTCGTTTACGCTATTTGCTATTACACATAAATACCTCCAAAGATATATTATTACTTACAATTGAAACGGCTTGTGGCACGTCCATTATAAAAGCTAGATACTCAAGTCTAATCTACCAACTTTAACTCTAAGGCGTTGTCGTAAATGTCTTTAATTTCGTTAACAAAACCATAGTGTTCATCATCTACACACATTTTACCTTTGGTAACGTGACCTAAAAGTGTATAAGGCACCTTTTGTTTCATCATTTCCTCAATAAAATCATCCTCTTGCGCCTCACTAACCGCTACCACTACCCTACTTTGGGCTTCTCCAAACAAAAAGGCATCTTCTCTCACTTCAGAATCCGACACAATATCAAATCCTAAACCGTTAGGCATTCCCATTTCGGTTAGGGTGATGAATAAACCACCATCAGCACAATCGTGAGCAGCATTAATGAGTTGTTTATCAATTAAATTTTTAACAGTTTCTTGAACTTCAAATTCTTTTTCCAAATCAAAATAAGGTGCTCCTGATTCTTTTATACCGTGATAAGAAATTAAATATTCTGATTGATTAATACAATCTTTAGATTCGCCAATTAAGAAAATCAAATCACCTTTAGATTTAAAATCTAAGGTCATTATTTTAGATTTGTCAGACACTACTCCAATCATTCCAATTGTAGGTGTTGGTAAAACAGTGACTTCTTTACCATCAATCATTGATTGGTTGTAGAAAGACACATTACCACCTGTTACAGGTGTTTGAAATTTTAAACAAGCGGCAGACATTCCTTTAATAGCACCTACAAATTGCCAATACACTTCTGGGTTATATGGATTTCCAAAATTTAAACAGTTAGTTACTGCTGATGGGATACCTCCAGAACAAACAATATTACGAGCTGCTTCAGATACTGCTATTTGTGTTCCAATTTCAGGGTCAGCATTTACATATCTTGAATTACAATCAACCGTCATGGCTAAAGCTCGGTTAGAACCTTTAATATTAGTTAAGCCAGCATCAGCAGGATGATTGGTGGTCATAGTAGCTGTTCCCACCATTGAATCATATTGTTGATACACCCATCTTTTAGAGGCAATATTAGGTAATTGCAACAAGGTCATTGCCACCTCTTTTAAATCCTCTGGTTGCTCAACATCATCAATTTTAAACTTTTTAAATTCCTGATAATAAGCAGGCTCTTTATATTCTCTATGATAAACTGGAGCACCACCTCCAAGCACTAACGATTCGGCGGGAACAGAGGCTACTTTCTCTCCATTCATAAAATAATTAATGGTATCACCTTCTGTTACCACACCAATTTGAATGGCATGTAAATCCCATTTTTCAAAAATATCTTCTACAATTTTTTCTTTTCCTTTTTCAATCACCACCAACATTCTTTCTTGAGATTCCGATAAAAGAATTTCCCAATCTTTCATATTATCTTGACGAGTTGGTACTTTAGATAAATCTATGTCCATTCCTACACCTCCTGCAGCACTCATCTCGCATGAAGAACAAGTGATACCAGCAGCTCCCATATCTTGCATACCAACTACGGCATCTGTTTTAGCTAATTCAAGCGTAGCTTCTAACAATAATTTTTCTTGAAATGGGTCTCCTACTTGAACAGAGGGCAAGTCATCTGCAGAATCTTCTGTAATATCTTTTGATGCAAAAGCGGCACCAGCAATACCATCCTTACCTGTATCTGACCCAACAATATAAACAGGGTTGCCTGGTCCTTTAGCTGTGGCTGATAACATTTTACCTTCTAAAATACCAGCAGAAAAAGCATTTACTAAGGGATTAGTGTTATAAGACTCATCAAACATCACTTCACCTCCAATGGTAGGAATACCAAAAGCATTACCATAATCTCCAATACCTTTAACCACTCCTTTAACTAACCATTTTGTTTTATCTAAATTAATATCTCCAAAACGTAAAGAGTTTAATTGAGCCACAGGTCTGGCTCCCATTGTAAAAATATCTCTATTAATTCCTCCAACACCAGTTGCCGCACCTTGATAAGGTTCTAAAGCTGATGGATGATTATGAGATTCTATTTTAAACACACACCCTACTCCATCTCCTATATCTACCAAACCAGCATTTTCTTCACCTGCTTTAACCAACATGTGTGGACCATCTTTTGGTAATGTTTTTAACCATGCAATTGAGTTTTTATACGAGCAATGCTCCGACCACATCACAGAATAAACTGACATTTCTGTAAAATTGGGTGTACGTCCTAAAATTTCTTTAATTTTTTCAAACTCTTCTGGTAACAAACCAAGCTCTACAGCTTGTTCTAATGTGGCTAGTGGTTGTGTGCTTTTTTCCATTAATAAATCTCTTAAAAAA
>CAYQRJ010000011.1:13940-16014 GCA_964419855.1 uncultured Crocinitomix sp. | reverse complement strand
AAAAAACATCTACCCTAATGAAAAAATTAATTACTTTATTTTTATTATTTACGCTTAGTGTTAGTCACGCCCAAAACAATAATGGCACCATAGATAACATTAACGAAATGTACACTATGCAAACCATTCAAGTGGTTACTAAAGATGGTATTCATTTAGCCACCGACATTTACTTACCAGTAATGCAAGATTGTGTTTTGTTTGACATTACGCTTAATGGTAATGTGTTTCCCATTCAATTAATAAAAAAAAACACACAATACATTATTTATGACACTACCAATGTAAACAAAAATAGTTACAGATTGCCTTTAATTTTAACCCGAACACCTTATGATAAAACTGGAAGTGGTAACGGAGGTAATCTTTTTCCGGTTTTAGGTTATGCCTATGCTGTTCAGGATATGCGTGGACGCTATTCTAGTGAGGGTGTATATTTTCCAATGTTTAGTGATTCTTGGCAAAAATATCCGTATGCACCTTTTAATACCATACCAATGGATTTATATCCAACTTCATCTTTATCAAATGTTATGCATCATTCAGATGGTAGCGAAAGTATTTATTATTTAAACGACAGTGTTTACAGATTTTTTGACACTGATTTAGATGGCATTTTAGATACTTTTTTACTTAGTAATAACACTATGGGAATGTTTGGAGCATCTGCTTTAGGTAACTCTCAATATCAAGCTGTATCCAATATGCCTTTTTCGGTTAATAATCCTATAAAATGTTTAATGCCAATTGTTGCTTCTAATGAGCATTACAACACCACTTTATTTCATAATGGAGTGTATCGTAATTTATTAGCCAGCGGTTGGATGCGTGGTCAAATGTGGGACATTGTTGATTCTCTAGCTCCCACCGATAACAGTTTAACCAACAACATTCACAGTCCAACAGATTATGGCTACACAGACAAACTTATTTTAACAGAAGATTTATTAGATTGGTTTGTAGCTAATCCAATTAATGGTGGTCCTTCAGGAGCATATCCTAACTCTGATAATCGCTTAGTTTTAGATGCATCAAACGCCCCTGTTTCTGCTACTGGTTTTTCTGATGCCAACGGAAATGTATCTAGATACAAAAACTTAAACACTAATATTTATCATTTAACAGGTTGGTGGGATATTTTTGTTGATGGGCAATTAGAAACGTTTAATAAAACTAGGAACGAAAATCCCAACTCAATGCAAAAAATAATTATTGGTCCTTGGACACATCAAACCATTGGTGCAGACACTGTTGGAGATATGGTTTATCCTCAAAACGTATTTGATGTATTAGGCATTAAAGATATGGAAAACATTGGCAATAATTTTTTAACCGACACCAACTTTTTTACTAATCTATATCAATCGGAAATATTAAATTGGTTTAGAACTAATTTAGGAGGTGAACCATTTTTTATTATCCCTGAATCCAACGATTGGCAGGTTTTAGATACTGTTTTAATTAGAATCCCTAGTCAAAACTATATTATTCCTTACTACGAGTTTTTAAATTTTATTGGTGGTCAAGGTGATTTAGCTGGTATTCCTATTGAAATTAATGATGGCACTAACATTAGTCAATTAACTTATGATATACCTACACAAAGTGCTGGTCTTATTCAGTTAGATTCCCCAATCTCACCCGCCTCTATTAATTTTAATGCGGTTAAACCTATTAGAGCATACATTACGGGACCAACTAATGATGTTCAAAATCAAAATGTTGGTAATTATTGGGTAGGACTAGACTCTTTACCATTTATTAATGGAATTAATCCTCAAACATTTTACTTGCATCAAGATTTAAGCTTTAATTCAACCCCAATTGCCAATAATGAAGGCGATTTATCTTATACCAACGACCCCACTAATCCTGTAAGAACTTGTGGCGGAAACAATATGATTTTAAACACCCCTCAAAACGACCGACACTCACAGGGGTCTATGAATTATGCCGACCCTAATTTTGCTCCTATTACTATGGACAGGGCTGATGTTCTTAAATTTGAATCTCAACCTTTAACCGACACTTTAATGATGTTAGGTTTTCCTTCTGCTACTATTTATGCCAAAGC
>CAYQRJ010000011.1:0-13840 GCA_964419855.1 uncultured Crocinitomix sp. | reverse complement strand
CACGTATTTGGAGCTAATCACAAAATTAAAGTATTAATTAGTAGTAGCAACTTTCCAAAATACCAATCTAACCCACAAGTTCCTTTAAATCAAAATGAGTTTTTTAGATGGGAACCTGGAAGCTCTGCCACTTACAATTACCAAGGCACACCTTTGTCGCCTTCAAGCAGTTTAATTACTTTAAATTTTAATCCTAATCAACCCAATAGCATTACTTTTCCTGTTGTTGATTCAATTCCTGATTATGGTTTAGCCATTGAACCAATTCGACAAGAAAACACACTAAAATTATATCCTAACCCAACCACTAATTTGGTTACAATTAATTTTAATGAAACAGTCAATACTACCATTAAAATTTATAGTTTAGATGGCAAGTTAGTTTTAACGGATAAGATGACAAATGTCCAATCTAAAACCATAGATTTATCAAATTTATCAAAAGGTGTTTATGTAGTAACTACAGATGTAGCTCCTAATAAAAACTCTCTTTTAATTAAGGAGTAGAAGGAGTATTCATTTTTTTTATCACTTAAAAACTAGTGTCAATTAAATGACAAAAAACAATATTCAATTAAAATATTTTAAAGTGGTATTGTAATTTTTTGTAGCTTTACAAATAAGACTACTAACTAACAAAAAATGAGATTGATATATTTATTTCTAATGGGTTTTGTATCCATAAGTTTTTCTCCTATTCCTCAAGTATCTACCTCACCCATTGATATTCATTTGAGTAACATCAGAAACGCAGAGGGGTATATCTATATTTTTATTTACACTTATAAAAATCAATATCCTTATGAACCGTACAAATATTATAAAGTGGCAAAAAATAAAATTAATAACGGACATTTAACCGCTAGAATATCAAATTTAAACATAGGTGGCAACTGCGCCATTTCATTAATTGATGATGAAAACAGTAATGAAGACCTTGACCGTTGGCTTGGGTTACCTACTGAAGGTTATGGTTTTTCAAACAATGTTACACCTTTATTTTCGTTACCAGATTATGAGGACTTAATTATTAATTTATCTACTAAAAAAACATTAAACATTAAAGTTCAATATTTGTTATGAGACTCTTTATCCTTATCGCCTTATTCCTAATTAGTTTCAATTCATTTTCGCAAAACGACACTTTGTTTTTTAGTTTAGCTAATGATTTTTTTAAAGCTAACGTCATTAACAATAAAGTCAATTATAAATTAATTAAACAAAATACTTTACCATTAGATGAATTAATTAATCATATAGCCACCAAAAGTTATAGCGAAAAAGATGAAAAAGCGTATTTAATAAACGCCTACAATTTATTGGTAATTAATAAAGTTATAAAGCACTACCCTATTCAATCGCCTAATGATATTACATCATTTTTTGATAAAAAAGACAACATTATTAACCACCAATTATATTCGTTAAACGATATTGAAAATGAATTGCTAAGGGTAAAGTTTAATGATTATCGTTTACATTTTGCTTTAGTTTGTGGTGCTGTAAGTTGTCCTCCTATTACAAATTTTGCCTACCAGCCTCAATTATTAGATGAGCAATTAAATCAACAGACAAAAAAAGCATTAAATAATAGCAATTTTATTTATCAAAAAGATGAAGAACAAACCATTTACTTGTCTCAGATTTTTAATTGGTATCAAACTGATTTTGGTAAAAACAATAAACAAATTATTGAGTTAATTAATGAATATAAAATCACGCCATTTAACCCTAATTACAAAGTAAAATATTATACTTATAATTGGCGTTTAAATGATGTTCAACTTGAACAGACAAGCAGCAATGAACAAAAAAGTAATCAAACCATAACAGCTGGTAGTTTGTATAAAAAACATCAATTTGACTTAACTGCTTTTAATACCATTTACACCGAAAATCATTCTAATTGGAAAGGTGTTGATTATAGTGGATTTAGAAACACTTTTGTAACCCATCTTTTACAATTAACCTATGGTGTTAGTCAATCGGGGAGATTTAATGTTGGTGTAGATGTTAATTTTAGATACTCTGGCACTTCAACCGATAGTACTTTAAAAGGCATTAATTCCGCCTATCAATTTAAAAACACAAATACATCAAGAGTTGGTATAACATCAGTTGGACTGAGATTAAAATTTCAACCCTTAAAAAAGATTAAAGCTTTTACATTTCAATCTACATTTTTAGTCCCCACCATAAAAGTTCCTGAGGGTAATGCTAATTTGTATTGGGCAGATTGGGCAAGACTTATAGTTTGGAATCAGTTTTTTTACACCAAAAGTCTTAACCCTAAATTACAACTGTTTTTAGAGGCAGATTTATTATTTAGATTAAAAATTTACAGCAATCAAATTAACTTATTAGATGTCCCCTTTAGCGCTTTTTTCAGTTATTTTCCTACAAAAAAAATCACCTTTTACGTAATGAGTCAGCATTTAAACCGATTAGCAAAACCCAACGAACCTAACGATTGGGTTATTCCAGCCAATTACACCCTTTCGGGGTTAGGATTTAAGTATCAAATTACTCACAACCTCAACATTGAATTACTTTATAATAATTTTTGGCGTGCTAAAAATTCTGGACTAGGTAACACTTTTAACGTAGGTATCAAGTACATTTCTAACTAATGAAATTAAAAAACATCATATTAATCTTATTTTTTGGAGCTAATATCCACCTATTTAGTCAAACCATTAGTGCGGTTAAATTTGAGGGGTTAACACATACCAAACCCTCTTATTTAAAACAAATAATTAAATGCAAAAAAGGGGTTAAATATGACAGTCTTATAGTTGCTAATGATGTGCAAACATTAAAAAATTTAAACTTATTTTTTAATGTAGAATCTAAAACTCATTTTAATGAAATGGATTCTAATGTAACTGTAATTTTTATAATTAAAGAAGCCAAATATTTATATCCTCTAATATCAGTTTCGGGGTTTAAAAATGTGTTTAAATTACAAGCAGGTGTCAATCACATCAACTGGAAGGGAGAGAATAAAACCATTGGATTTTTGTACCAATATTACAACAGGCATTCTTTTAATTTTTATCAAAAAACACCACGCCATAAAAATGGAAAAACAGGACACGCTTTAAGTTTGTCAAAATATTCAACTATTGAACCACTTTATTTTAGTCAAAATAAATCATTCTTTAATTTTGATAATTACAACGTAACAGCTAAAGGATTGTATTGGATTAACTCAAAAATAAATTTTGAACTAGGTGGAGCATTAATGTACGAAAACTATTTACAAATTGACACCGTTGACGTAGGGCTTTCTAAAATGAAATTTAATTTTTTCAAGTATCAAATATTATCCTCTTTCAACTTTAACAAGGTAAATTTTTTATTTGAAAGACTTAATGGATTAAAATATCATTTTTACACCGAATTGATAGAAACACATCATTACCCAATGGCAAGTTTTTTTAAGTTAATCTCTAACATCACTTATTATAAAACTGTAGGTAGAAAAGGAAATTTTGCTCTACATCAAACCATTGGAGTAGCCACCAACAACAATAGCCCTTTTTCGCCTTTTGTAATTGATGGATTTATAAATATAAGAGGTGTTGGCAACCGAATTGAAAGGGGAACAGCCGAGCACATTATTAATTTAGAATATAGACACACTTTGCTAAACAAAAAATATTTTACCCTGCAAGCCATTCTTTTTTCAGATTATGGTGCTATTAGAGATGCAGGACAATCCATTAATGAATTATTTGATTTTAAATATGATTATTTATATTCTGGAATTGGTATAAGATTGCATTCAAAATTCTTTTATAAATCTATTTTTAGGCTAGATTTTGGAGTGAATTTACAACAAACCACACAAAGTGGATTTTCGTTTGGTGTGGGTCAGTTTTTTTAATATTGGATTGGTTAAAAATGTTAAATTATTGTAAATATTTTGATAGATAGTATATTATTTCATAACTTGCGTAAAAATTTTAACTAAATAATTATGAAAAAATTAATTTTAACATTAGCAGTAGCTGCTTTTATTGGTGGAGTTTCAACTTCTTATGCTCAAGACGACACAAAAAAGAAACAAACAACAACTAAAACAACAAAAAAATCTTGTTCAAAAAAATCTTGTTGTTCAAAAAAAGGATCTTGTCATAAAAAAGGTACTGAAAACAAAAAAGCAACTGAAAAACCAGCAAAATAATTGCTCTTTTTAATCAAAAAATTAAACCGTTAAATTTTACTTTAACGGTTTTTTTGTTTTATAAAACAAAATGATTAATACAGGCAACACTAACATATCTGCCACTAAGGCAAAGAAAAGGGTTAAGCTAATTAACAGACCAATATAATAAGTGCCTAAAAAATCTGAAAACATTAAAAGTAAAAAACCTGAACACAATATTAAAGTGGTTAATACAATGGCTCTACCTGTACTTAAATAAGTTCTTTTTAAAGCATATAAAACACTTTTACCTTTGTTTAGTTCTAACTTAAACCTACTCATAAAATGAATGGTATCATCTACTGCTATTCCAAAAGAAATGGTAAAAATAATGGCAGTAGATACTTTTAAATCAATACCTATATATCCTAAAATTGCCCCCAACATTAACAAAGGTAAAATATTAGGTACTAAAGCTAAAAGTACAATTTTAAAAGATTTATATAAAACTCCCATTAATAAAGACACCAATAGAATAGCAAAAAGTAACCCCTTAGTTAAACTATTAGCCAATTTAGACATATTTTTATCTAACAAATGACCAGTACCTGTTAACTGAATATCTAATAAATCAGTGTTAACGTTTTTATTAATAAATTGAAATAATCTTTTGTTTTTTTCGGTTATTATATACCTTCCATTATCTCCCATTGTACTGTATATTCTAGCATATTTTTGAGTTGAATCAACAAATTGAGATAATTGACCATCTTTATCAAATTTCTCTATCTTTTTTAAAAATTTTTGGCTTTGCTTTTCATTAGGTAATTTAAAATACTTGTTTTGCCCACCGTGTTCTGTACGGTTTGCCATTTTAAGAACAAACGGTAACGAAAAAGTTTGTTTTAAACCATAATCCGCCATTAAAAAAGAATCTAATAAATTAATTTGTTGAATGACATCATAATCTGTTGCCTTTTTTGAGGTATCTTTAACTTTAATTACTAACTGAAATGCTCTTAATCCCATATATTCTTTATCAAAAAAGTTAAATTGCTGTCGCATTTCATTGTCTTTTTTTAAATCTTCTAACAAAAAATAATTGGTTTCTATTTTAGAAATTCCAATAAAAGAAATGACAATGATTAAAACCGTTCCTAATACAATTTTAAATTTATTTAAAATAATAAATCTAAACCCATTGTGTAAAAATTTATACCAAAAATTAGTAGTGTAATTTTTAGTGTAAATTTTTGGCTTCTTCAATAAAATTAATAAGCTTGGCAGCAAAGTATAAGCTAATATAAATGCAAATAAAACGCCTAAAGAAATATAAATTCCAAATATTTTAACAGGACGCATATTAACAAACAATAAGGTTAAAAAACCAATAGCTGTTGTTACAGAGGTTAATAATGTTGCAACCCCCACCTCTTTATAAGCTGTTTTAATAGCCAATTCTTTTGATTTACCTAAGCGGAGTTCATCTATATATTTAGCCACTAAATGTATCACATCAGACATAGCAACTACAAAAATAATGGTAGGTAAAACTGTTAAAACTAAGTTCATTGGTTCACCAACTACCGACATAAAGCCAACAATCCATATCATTGACACGGTAACAATGGTTAAAGGCACCCATATTCCCCACCACGATTTGAAAGTAAACCATAAAAACACAATAATTAAAACAAAAGACATTCCTATAAACATCACCGTTTCATATTGCATAGTATCTATAAAGTATTTTTGACCTATGGCTCTACCAGCATAATGATAATTTTTAACATTATACTTCAATAAAAGTTCTTCAATATGATTTTTTAAATAAGAACATTTTTTTAAACTTAAACCTTCTTTATGTTTAATATAAATTAGCAAACCCGTTGCATTTTTATTAATGTAAAGATTTCTTATTTCTGGTCTGGAATATATTTTAATAGAATCTTTAGTAAAATCACAAGTATCACAAATGTTTAGATAAGGTGATTTAAAAATAGTTGGAGAAAATGACGCTTTAATATAATCGTTCATATTGGTTAAACAAGAAACGCTAACGACTAAACTATCCGATTGCAATTCTTTAACAATAGAATCAACTTTACTTAAAAACTTATATTCAAAAATGCCTTTTGGTCTTTCGACTGAAATAAATACAAAATCATTATCAGTTGAAAACCTTTGTTTGTTTTGATTAAAAAACTGTGTGGCTTCATCATCCTCAGCAAAAAAGGCCTCAAAATCGTAATCAAATTTTAAATTTTTAATGTTAAAAATTAAAAAGATAGTAATTACAAATACTAAAAAAAGTACAATTTTTGATTTTTTCTTTAATTTTTCCAACCTTTTTTGGTTTAATTTCGTTTATAAGTTTGTAAATTTGAATAAATTAATTTAAACTAAAACTATAAAATGAAAAAAACTTTACTTTTTTGTGGACTTTTGACGTCTTCTTTGCTAAATGCGCAAAGTTTAACAGTTAACGACACATTATCATCTGGACAATTTTTAAACTACTATTCAGCTGACACAAGTGCTAATGAGTATGCTGGAGTAGCAGGTAGTGGTGTAACTTGGGATTACAGTAACTTGGCTTTTTTAGATGCCACCAATACATCTGCTCATTTAGATAGCGTGATTGATATGGCTAACGCAACAGCTACCAACCAAACCTATTATCCATTAGCTACTTATCAAGAACAATTTGATACAGGTATTCAAACTTTTTTTACTAATTATGCCGATTCTATTGTTACTTATGGATTTATTTATAATGATGGAACTACCGATAACGTTATTACCTATAACAATGATCCTTTAACATCTGCTAAATTTCCTATGGCTTTAGGTACATCTTATACTGATGCTGTAGATGGACAAGCAACTGCCAATGGTGTAACAGCCGCTATGAGTGGAAGTGCAACCATTAATGCTGATGGTACAGGAACACTTTTATTAGCTGGTAACTCTTATGCTAATGTAATTAGAATTAAAACTGTTGAAAATATTTCAGGTACAGTTCCTTTGGTTGGAGTAGTTACAATTACTAGAACATCTTATATGTATTATGATTTATCATCATCAAAACTACCCATTTTTATTTATGGTAAAGTAGATGCTGATTTAGGCTCTATGGGGGTAACACATATTAAAACCGTTTGGTCTAAAGACCAATTATCAGGTTATGCAGGTTTAAATGATACTCAAAATAAACCAAAAGTGTCTATTTATCCAAACCCTGCAACTAACTTGGTTAATGTTTCAACACAAAATGCTAAAACTATTACTATTATGAATTCAATTGGTCAAGTTGTTTTCGTATCAAATGTTAATCATTCTGTTCATTCTATTGATGTGTCAGAATTTGCAACTGGTGTGTATTTTGTAGAAATTAAAAATGAGACTGAAAAGATTACTAAAAAATTAGTGATTAAATAGTTGAAAATAATATTTTTAATTAACCGTTCTTAATTTATTAAGGACGGTTTTTTTATGTATTTTTGTATCGTGGAAAAAGAAATAAAAAAAGCAGTTGAAACAGTAAAATCTGGAGGACTTATACTTTACCCTACCGATACCATTTGGGGTTTAGGTTGTGACCCAAACAATGACAAAGCCATTGAAAAAATTAACCAATTAAAACAAAGGACTGATGCTAAAAACTTTATTATTTTAGTTGATTCTGAACGGCTTTTAAATCGTTATGTAAAAGAAATTCCTGAAGTATGTTATGATTTAATAGATTTTGCTATTAAACCTTTAACCATTGTTTACCCTAAGGGACAATATGTGTCAAAAAAAGTATTAGCTGATGACGGAAGTATTGGCATACGTTTAACTAAAGATGAATTTTGTAAGCAACTAATTCAGAAATTAAAAACAGGCATTGTTTCTACATCTGCTAACATAAGTGGCACACCATCACCAAAAGATTTTAAAGATATTTCTCCTGAAATCATCAATCAAGTAGATTATGTTGTAAATTTGCCCCTTGCTCAAAAAGATGCTAGTCCATCTCAAATCATAAAAATAACTGAAAAGAGTGAAATAACTATAATTAGAAAATAATTTGAATTTAAGTCAACACATCAATCATCAATTATTTAAAACCATTTCAAAAGTAAGTCAAGCAAATGGTAAATCCTCTTTTGTTATAGGTGGATTTGTAAGAGATTTAATTTTAAAAAGACCCTCCAAAGATGTAGATATAGTTGTTTTAGGTAATGGATTAGAATTTGCCCAACAAGTAGCTGATGAATTGGGTGTTAAAAAGGTGTCATTATTTAAAACTTATGGCACTGCCGCCTTTAAATTTAATGATATTGAAGTGGAGTTTGTAGGTGCTAGAAAAGAATCTTACACTAAAGATTCTAGAAATCCTAAAGTTGAAGAAGGTACATTGGTTGATGATCAAAACCGTAGAGATTTTACCATTAATGCTTTAGCCATTAGTTTAAACTCAAGTAGTTTTGGAGAAGTTATTGATCCTTTTGAAGGATTTAAAGACATTGAAAAAAAAATAATCCGAACGCCTCTTAACCCCGACATCACCTATTCTGATGACCCCTTGAGAATGATGAGAGCTATTAGATTTGCCAGTCAGCTAAATTTTAAAATTGAAAAATCATCATTACAAGCCATTAAACAAAATGCTGAACGCCTAAAAATTGTTTCAATGGAACGTATTTTAGTAGAACTCAACAAAATCATTTTATCTGATAAACCGTCAAAAGGTTTTAAACTTTTATTTGATACCCACTTACTACATCAGTTTTTTCCAGAAATGGTTGACTTGCATGGTGTAGAAACCATTAATGGAAAATCTCATAAAGATAATTTTTACCACACCCTTGAAGTATTAGACAACATTAGCGAAAATACCGATAATTTATGGTTACGTTGGGCTGCCATTATGCACGACATTGCTAAACCAAGAACCAAACGTTTTAATAAAAAATCAGGATTTACTTTTCATGGTCATGAGGAAGTGGGTGCCAGAATGGTTTATGGTTTATTTAAAAAATTCAAATTGCCTTTAGACCATAAAATGAAATACGTTCAAAAATTGGTTCGCTTACATTTGCGTCCAATCGCTTTGGTTAAAGGCAATGTTACCGATTCTGCCATTAGGCGTTTATTGGTAGAAGCAGGAGAGGATATAGAAGATTTAATGACACTCTGCAATGCCGACATCACCTCTAAAAATGAATTTAAAGTTCAAAAATATAAAAGCAACTTTGATAAAGTCAGAAAAAAACTAAAGGATGTAGAAGAAAAAGACCACCTTAGAAATTTTCAACCACCAATTACTGGACAAGAAATTATAAAAACATTTAATTTAGAACCTAGTAAAATTATAGGAGAAATAAAACATCACATAAAAGAAGCCATTTTAGAAGGTAAAATTAAAAATAATCATCAAGATGCTTACGAGTATATGTTTAAAGTGGCTAAAGAATTAGGTGTTGAATCCAAATAAAAATATTTAATTAACTTTACGTAAAAAATCAAACAATGAATATAAATTTAACAGGTAAAACGGCTGTGGTTTGTGGTAGCACTCAAGGAATTGGAAAAGCAACAGCCTTAGAATTAGCCAATTTAGGCGCAAATATAATATTGGTTGCTAGAAATGAAGAAAAACTTAAAACCGTTACTAACGAATTAAATTCAACTGGACAACATAGTTATGTAGCTGCTGATTTTTCTAAGCCCAACGAACTTAAAGCCATTATTAATGAGTTTTTAAATGATAAACCCGTTCACATTTTAATTAATAATACAGGAGGACCTGCTGGCGGTCCAATAAATCAAGCTAAAACAGATGAATTTTTGGCGGCATTTAACCAACACTTAATTTGCAATCATATTATGATGCAAGCAGTTAAAGACAAAATGATTGAGGCTAAATATGGGCGTATTATCAACATCATATCCACATCTGTTAAACAACCCTTAGATGGATTAGGAGTGAGCAACACCATTCGTGGAGCCGTTGCCAATTGGAGCAAGACCTTGGCTAATGAGTTAGGTCAGTTCAACATTACGGTTAACAATGTTTTACCAGGTGCTACAGACACTGTAAGATTAAAATCAATTATTGAAAATAAAGCCATCAAAACAGGACAGTCAATTGAAGACATTAAGCAACAAATGGCAAATGCATCTCCTATGAAAAGAATTGCACAACCTGAAGAAGTTGCCAATGCCATTGCTTTTTTAGCCTCACCTGCTGCTAGCTATATTAATGGTATTAACGTACCTGTTGACGGAGGTAGAACAAAAAGTTTATAATAATAAAATTGTTTTTCTTACTATTTAATTAACCAATGAACAGACAAGAACAATTTTTAAATTTTCAGGCACAAACTAATCCAACTCCTTATTTAATTGATGTAGATAAAGCTGACGGTATTTATATATGGGATAAATCAGGAAAAAAATATATGGATATGATTGCTGGAGTTGCCGTGACCAATATTGGACACCGACATCCCAAAGTTATTAACGCCATTCAACAACAACTTGATAAGCACTTACACGTTATGGTGTATGGCGAATATATTCAAGATGCACAGTTAAATTTAGCCAATAATTTAAAATCTATTTTACCAAACAACTTAAATTGTTCTTACATAGTTAATTCCGGAACTGAGGCCAATGAAGGCGCCATAAAATTAGCCAAACGTTATACAGGCAGAACAGAAATAGTATCTTGTAAAGCCTCATATCACGGTAGTACCCACGGTAGTTTATCGGTTACAGGCAACGAAACCAAAAAAGCTAAATTCAGACCTTTATTGCCTTTGGTTAAATTTATTGAATTTAACAACATTAACAGTTTAGACATCATTACCAACAAAACTGCTTGCGTTATTATTGAAACCATTCAAGGAGATGCTGGACTTAGAGTGCCTACAACAGAATTTATTAATGCCTTACGCTTAAAATGTAATAAAACAGGAGCACTACTCATTTTTGATGAGGTTCAAGTAGGTATGGGACGTTGTGGTAAAATGTTTGCCTTTGAACATTACAATGTTGTACCAGATATTTTAACTTTAGGCAAAGCATTAGGTGGTGGAATGCCTATTGGTGCCTTTATATCAAGTTATGAAATAATGAATACTTTAACCCATAACCCTATGCTTGGACACATTACTACTTTTGGAGGTCACCCTGTAATTTGTGCGGCGGCTAATGCTTGTATTGAGGTGTTAAAATCGGAAAAATGGATAAATGATGCTGAAAGCAAAGGAAAACGTTTAGCCAATGTATTATTACAAAATGATGACGTTATTGAAGTACGTCAAAAAGGTTTGTTTTTTGCAGTTGAAATGGGTAGTTTTGATAGGGTTAAACAAGTAGTAGATAAATGTTTAGAATTAGGCTTAATTGGATTTTGGTTTTTATCAACTCCTACCGCTTTTAGATTATCACCTCCATTAAGCATTACTAATAACGAAATTGATTTGGCAGGACAAATTATTTTACAAGCCATTGAAGAAACCAAATAACGTGAAACTTCCATCAACCATTATAAATAAACTAAAACAACGTCAGCAAGATAATGCTTACCGCAATTTAGTTGATTTTTCGGGTAAAACATCTAATAATAAATTGTGGGTTGATTTTTTTTCGAATGATTATTTAGGGTTGGCAAGGGTTGAATTTGATGGTAACTATACTCAAGGTTCAACAGGTTCCAGATTAATATCAGGTAATTTATCTTTTACCGAGCAACTTGAACAAAAATTGTCTAACTTTTACAATCAACAAGCTGGTTTAATTTTTAACTCTGGGTTTGATGCTAATTTGGGGATATTTTCATCTATTCCTCAAAGAGGTGACACCATTATTTATGATGAATTATGCCACGCCTCAATACGAGATGGCATTAGATTGTCGTTTGCTAATAGTTTTGCTTTTAAGCATAATGATTTAACACATCTAAAACAAAAATTACAACAAGCTAAAGGAAATATTTATGTAGCAGTTGAAAGCATTTATTCAATGGATGGTGATGAAGCTGATTTAAAATCAATTTCGGATTTATGCCAACAATACAACGCTTTTTTAATTGTAGATGAAGCACATTCTGGTGGTGTTTATGGTGAAAATGGAAAGGGTTTAGTTACACAACTTAGTTTAGATGATGAAATATTTATAAAACTCATCACTTTTGGTAAAGCTTATGGTAGTCATGGGGCAATTGCGCTAACTAAACAAGAAATTAGACAATATTTAATTAATTTTTCAAGACCGTTCATTTATACCACAGCATTACCAAAACACAGTTTAAAACGAATTGAACAAGCAGTTGAATTATCTACACTAATGGACAATGTTAGAACTAATTTATTTGATTTAATTACTTATTTTAAATTACAAGCTAACGCACATCAAATTAATTTAATTGAAAGTAATTCACCTATTCAATCTATTTTAATAAGTGGCAACAATAATGCTAAGCGATTGGAGCAACACCTTCAAAAAAACGGATTAGCAGTCAAAGCCATTTTGTCACCAACAGTACCTAAAGGAAAAGAAAGAATAAGAATTTGCTTACATGCTCATAATATGAAAAATGAGGTAGATCAATTGATGTCATTATTAAAATCAATAGTTTAACCCAAAAGCCCAAAGCGGAATAACATTTTTGTAGCCAAACTCAATGTCATCTTTTACAACAAAAGATTTTTCATCTTTTTGAATTTGTTTTTGTTGTTTGTTTTTACCGCCAATTTCAAATGTAAAATCATCTACTATAAAATCAGCTTTTTTTGATGAAATCACATCATGACTTACTCTCATTTGATTAAAAAAGAAAGTTTCTCTTATATTTCCTTGGTTTGATTTATTTCCAACTAAATTAAAAATAATGTTTGTGTTATCTAAATACACTTTATCCACCTTACCCAATGCACGAATGCCTGATGTTTCTGATCTTAATTGCGCAATAAGTCCAGCTTTTTCCATATACAAAAAATAATCGTCTAAAGAATTTCGGCTAACATTAATCAGTTCAGCTATTTTAGAAAAATTAGGTTTAAACGGAACACTCTCAGCTATAATTGACATTAATCTTTTAAGCTTTCTGCTTGTTCCCACACTCATATTAGCATATTGAGGAATATCAATTTCTAAAGTTTGAACTATAACTTGACTTAGACGTAAATTTAGCTCATTTTCTAAACCAAAAGGATAATATCCACGTTTTAAATAATCTTTAAAAAGAGGCAAAGGATGTTTTATATTTTGTAATTTAACTTTATTGTTTATAATTTGTTTTAATGTAAAAGGAGGCAAGGTATGATGATGAAATAAATTCAAATATTCTCTAAAAGATAAACCGTTAAGGTGATAAATTAACGTTCGCCTGCTTAAATCAGATGTCCCTTTAATAATATCTAAAATTGATGAACCTGTAAAAACAACTTTTAAATCAGGATAAGAATCGTAAATATTTTTTAACTCAACAGACCAATTTTTATATTTATGAATTTCATCAATAAATAAATGTTCTCCATTATTTTTATAAAAATCATCTGCAAGATCAACCAACTTATGTTCGCTAAAATAAATATCATCAGCAGTTACATATAAAGCATTTTTGGTGTCCAAATTCTGCTTAATGTATTGCATTATCATTGTAGTTTTTCCTACTCCACGACCTCCAACAATTCC
>CAYQRJ010000010.1:19296-23443 GCA_964419855.1 uncultured Crocinitomix sp. | reverse complement strand
TATTATTATCGGTATTAATAGTTGTTTTAAGCACATCTACTTATGCCCAAAAATACACCATAAGTGGCTCTTTAAGAGATGCTACTAATGGAGAAGATTTAATTGGAGCAAGAGTTTTAGTTAAAGAAAAACCTGGTGTTGGAGCGCTAACAAATGTTTACGGATTTTATTCTCTAACCCTAGATAAAGGAAGCTACACACTCATATATCAATCTATTGGTTACGAACCACAAGAAATAAAAATTGAATTAACCGACAACATAGTCAAAAACTTGGAGCTTACACCAAAATCAAAAGTGTTAAATACAGTTGAGGTAACAGGCGAAAAGTTAGATGAAAATGTAAGCTCTGCCGAAATGGGAGTTGATAAAATTAAAGTAAAAGATGTTGATGCTGTACCTGTACTTTTTGGCGAAAAAGATATTATGAAAACCATGCAATTATTACCTGGAGTTAAATCGGCTGGTGAAGGAAATGCAGGGTTTTATGTTCGTGGTGGTGGGGCAGACCAAAATTTAATTTTACTTGATGGTGCTCCAGTCTATAATGCCTCACATTTGTTAGGTTTTTTCTCTGTGTTTAATTCTGATGCTTTAAAAGATGTTAAACTTTACAAAGGAGGAGCACCTGCTCAATTTGGAGGCAGACTTTCATCTGTAATGGATATTAAAATGAAGGAAGGAAACTCTAAAAAATTATCGGTTAGTGGAGGTTTAGGGCTAATCTCATCTAGATTAACTGTTGAAGCCCCCATAGTTAAAAATAAAGGCTCTTTTATTGTATCAGGGCGCAGAACTTATGTTGATGTGTTTTTACCATTAATGAAAAATAAAAATGAGGGCTTATCCAAATCTACTTTGTTTTTTTATGATTTTAATGCCAAAGCCAATTACAGAATAACAGATAAAGACCGTGTTTTTATTTCTGGATATTTTGGGCGAGATGTTTTTGGAATGGCAGATCAATTTAGATTTGATTGGGGTAATGCAACAGCTACAGCAAGATGGAATCACATTTATTCTAAAAAATTGTTTTCTAATACTTCTTTAATTTTTTCTAATTACAATTATAAAATAACTTTTGGGGCAGTGGGTAGCAAAATTCAGATTGGTTCGCAAATTCAAGATTTTAATGTAAAACAAGATTTTAATTACTACCTCAACAATAAAAATACCTTGAGCTTTGGAGGTAATTTAATTCACCACACTTTTAAACCAGGCGAAATTGATACAGGAGAAGATATTCCTTTTATTTTAAACGATATTTCTAAACGATATTCTGTAGAATCTGCTTTGTATTTGTCTAACGAACAAAAAATTAAAAACCGTTTAACTTTAATTTATGGATTGAGGTATTCTAATTTTACGCAAATAGGACCAGGAGATATTTATACTTATGATAAAAACGGAAATGTTACTGACACCACTTACTATTCAAAAAATGAAAAAGTGGCAGGATTTAATGGGTTATCTCCACGTTTTGCCGTTAATTTTTTATTAGATGAGAACAGTTCAGTTAAAGCTGGTTTTTCAAGAACTTATCAATATTTACATTTGTTATCCAACTCAACCTCTTCTACGCCAACAGATATATGGGTTCCTTCATCAAACAATGTAAAACCTGAAATAGCTAATCAATATTCAATAGGTTACTTTAGAAATTTTAAAGATAATTTAATTGAATTGTCAACTGAGTTTTATTATAAATCTATGTTTAATAGTATTGATTATAAAGATGGCGCAGAAGTTACGCTAAATCCAACAGTAGAAGGAGAATTATTATTTGGAATAGGTAGAGCTTACGGTGTAGAGTTTTTAGTTAAAAAACGCAGGGGTAAATTAACAGGTTGGGTGTCTTACACTTTGTCTAAAACCGAAAAACAGTTTGACCAAATTAACAAAGGTAGTTGGTTTCCGGCTAAGCAAGACAGAAGACACGACATATCAATAGTAGCCATTTACAAATTAAATGAACGCTTAACTTTTTCGGGTACTTGGGTATATTACACAGGTAATGCCGTTACATTTCCAACTGCTAAATATATGATTGAAGGACAAGTGGTTGATTATTATACCGAAAGAAATGGATATAGAATGCCAAATTATCACCGTTTAGATTTAGGTATCACTTTAAACAATAAAAAATATAAAACCTCAATCGACCCAGATACAGGAAAAGAAATTCAAGTTAAAAAACGATTTGAATCATCATGGAACTTCTCTGTTTACAATGCTTATTCAAGAGAAAATGCCTATTCTATAACTTTTAAAGAAAATAAAGATACAGGAAAAACAGAAGCGGTTCAATTGTCTTTATTTAAAATCATTCCTTCTATTTCTTATAACTTTAAATTTTAAACAAATGAAACACATTAAATATATTATCCTATTTAGCATCATTTTAAATACTGCTTGCGAAAAAGTAATTGAAGTGCCATTAGAAAATGCCGACCAAAAAATTGTTATTGAAGCCCCCTTGTCTAATTTAACCGATAGAAGTTATATTTTAATTAGTAAAACAGGTAATGTTTATGAGGAGTCTAATTTTGAAAAGGTAAGCGGCGCCAATGTAACCATTACCGATAAAGATAACAATGTTTACACCTTTTTAGAGGATGTAGCAGGTAGCGGTAAATACATTGATACTACCTTTAAAGTTGGAGAAAATAACATCTATAAACTTAAAGTTGAAGCAGAAGGTCAAACTTTCACCTCTGAATGTATCACTCAAACTTTAACGCCTTTAAATTATATTTTTCCTATAAAAATAGAAACGCCAAAATCTACCCCTCAAAATCCAGATTCGGTTAACCTTGTGTTTTTTAGTTTTGATGATAATGCTAACGAAACTAATTTTTATAGGTTTAAAGTTTATAAAAATGGAAAATACACAAAAGAATTATATTTAGGAGATGACAAACTCATTAACGGACAAACATTTCAACAGCCATTTTATAGCGATTCTTTTGACAGTGGAGATACAGTAGATGTTGAGATGCAAAATATTGACAAAGCCAATTATACCTATTTTTACTCTATGTCCAATGCTCAGTCTAATAGTCCTTTTACGGCATCTCCTGCCAATCCTGTTTCAAATATTGAAGGAGGCGCTTTGGGGTATTACGGTTGCTATTTAATAGATATTAAGTCAGTGATTGTGCCATAACCCACAAAATTACCACAATACTATTATTTTTTAGTTAAAACACAACATCAAACCCTATAAAATACTAAGGTATTTCTGTGGATTTTAATTTGTGGTTAAAACATTTTTTAGGAATTTGTTAAGATGAAATGGGCATCAATATCAAGTTTAAGATGAAGTTGTTTAGCCAAATCAAGGCTGATTCGTCTTTTACCAGATAATAAACCTGAAATATATGATTCACTGATACCTAAAAGTGATGCTAATTGTTTTTGTTTTAAGTTTAATTCATACATTTTAAATCTAATCATTTCAGAAATAGAATTTGGTGTTTTTAAAGGCATCAAAGGAATATTATCCTCATACTTTTCGGCAAGTAAAGATAATTCACCTAATTGTTTGATGTCATTTTTAGATAGATTTTCAACTCCTCCTAATGCTGTTGATTTTTGGATATACCCCTCTATTTGCTTCATTATCTTTTCGTATTCATCTTTAGATTTTATCATACCTTTATCTTGTTAAGTTAACTTCAATCAAAAAATTATATAGTTTTACAGTCTATTTTATCATACTTCTCATGTTTATCTATAAACCGTATAAAAACAGTTCTTATATCGAAAAATATCATTGCAACTAATCTATAATCATTACCTTTTATATTAAATACATACCTATCATTTCCAACAAAATCAACAGAATTAAAAGTCTGTTTAACATCTAATAAACTGTTCCAATTGGCGAGTTTTGTTTTATTATACCAATCATTCAAAGCATTAATAGAATCCGCATGTTTTATACCAAATTTTACTAAAATTGTTTTAGATATAATAACCATTTCTATAATATAATTTCAAATTTATTAATTTTATTTCATATATGTAAATTTTTTAACATTTTTAACAGATGTAAAAGCAATTAATGACGTAATTAAAAATAAATCACCCCATTTTATTCCACTCTAAAATTAGTTCTGTATGGCGTGTAAGGCACACCTTTAGCA
>CAYQRJ010000010.1:4722-19196 GCA_964419855.1 uncultured Crocinitomix sp. | reverse complement strand
ATTTTATTCCACTCTAAAATTAGTTCTGTATGGCGTGTAAGGCACACCTTTAGCATTTAACTGTTCTTCTAAAGCAATTATTTTATTACTTATGGCTAACACTTTTAATTTAATATCTTCATATTCTTGTTGCGCCGATTGATATTGCTCTTTGTGTGTAGTTGTTGGATCTGATGTAGAATACCATGTTTGGTAAACAATGGTTTCCACTCTACCAATAGCACCCGGATTTGTTTCTACATCCCTTTTTGCCAAGTGAGATTCGCCATACATCAAGTATTTAACATCTACCAACATCATTTCTATTTGTTTTACGGTTTTTAATAAACTCACATCAGCGTTAGGAGATTGAATAATGGCTGTTTTAATGTATTTCAATTTTTTATCTAATTCACCAATTTGAGAACTTGTTCCAAGCAATAATCTGCGCAATTCAGACAATTCTTTTTTAAAAGCAATATTGGCTTCAGTTTGGCGACTTAATGAGGAGTTATCTAACGTTTTAATGGTAAACGTTTGTTGATTGCCTTGTTGTTTTATCTCTCCATTTTGTGCTAAGTACATTTCAACAGTATAAGTACCTGGTAATGCCAAAGGTCCTTCATCAGGTATTGAATATCTGCCTACCTCACCTACATGCAATTTTATTTGACTTGTGGTGGGATATCTTAAATTCCAATTAACAACATTTAATCCTTTATTGGCTGATGTTTTTATACGTCTAACTTCATTTCCTTTATCATCTTTAATTACAAACAATATAAATGGTTTTTCATCATTATCCTCTGCAAAAAAATCATCATTGGTTGGGTAGGTAATGTCTTTCTTATCTTCTTTGGCTTTTTTCTCTTGTTCCTGACGTTGTTCTTTTAATGTTTTGGGTACATCTTTTAAATAATATCTAATGGTTATTCCATAAGCAGGATTAGGTGCAGTGTAAAACCCCTCTCCTTGATGTCCTTTTCCTCTTAATCCTAACGGATTGGTAGGAATGTATTCTAAAGCATCTTTAATTTTAAAAATATAAGCCTCATCATCTAAATGTAATTTTAAATCTCTTAAAATTGAATAATCATCTAACACATAAAATCCTCTACCAAAAGTAGCCAATACCAAATCATTTTCGCGTTGTTGAATGGCAATATCTCTAACGGCAATTGTAGGCAAGCCCGATTTTAATTGAATCCAATGTTCTCCGCCATCAATGGTAAAAAACACGCCAAATTCTGTACCAGCAAATAATAAATTAGGATTAATATGGTCTTCTGCTATGGCATATACGCTACCCCGTTCAGGCAAATCTCCACTAATTGATTTCCAAGAGTTACCTTGATTGGTTGATTTCATTATGTAAGGTTTAAAATCGCCTTTTTTATGATTGTTAAATACAGCATAAACCGTATTTTCATCATGCTGAGATGCCAATAACATATTAACATAAGTCATATCTGGTATTCCGTTAAACGTTGATTTTTTTGACCAATTTTGTCCACCATCAGTAGTAATTTGTATTAATCCATCATCTGTTCCAGCATACAATAAGTTTTCGTTTTTAGGCGATTCGGCAAATGCAACAATGTTACCATAAATGGTGGTAGATTTGTTTTTCATTACCACCTCTGGACGTTGAATTTCGCCCATTACTTTTAATTGATTTCTATCTAACTGTCTTGTTAAATCATCAGATATGGTTTGCCATGTATTTCCTCTGTCGTCAGATTTAAACACTTTATTGGCACAAAAATATAAACGTTGATGATTGTGGGTGGAAATTACTAAAGGAGCGTCCCAATTCCAACGATAAGGCGCTTCTCCTTTTTTAGGTTGAGGTTGAATGCCTATTTTTTCTCCCGATTGTCTATCATATCGCACTAACCAACCATATTGCGCTTGAGCATAAACAATATTAGGGTCTTTAGGGTCAACCTGACTTTCAAAACCATCTCCACCGTTAGTAATATACCAATCTGAGTTTAAAATACCTGCATTATTTAATGTTCTTGAAGGTCCACCCACTGAATTGTTATCTTGTGTACCGCCATAAACATTATAAAAAGGATAATCATTATCTAATGCCACTTTGTAAAATTGTACCAAAGGTAAATACGGATACCATTTCCAATTTTTAGCATGATCCCAAGTTTCGTAAAGACCACCGTCACATCCAATTATCCAATGGTTAGTGTTGTTTGGATTTATCCAAATACAATGATTGTCCACATGTTTTGATTTTTCGCCTGTTTTTTTCCATGTTTTTCCACCGTCCTCTGTATGATGCAACCATGTGTTCATACTAAATACTTTATTGACATCTTTGGGGTCGCAATAAATTTCTTGATAATAATTGCCAGATGTTTTGTAAGAGGATTGTTTGCTCCAGCTTTCACCTTTATCAGTTGATTTAAAAAAACCACCTTTATCTTCTTCAGCTTCAACAATGGCATATATATAATTTGAATTGACAGGCGAAATGGCTAATCCAATGCGTCCCATTTTTCCAGTTGGCAATCCAGATTTTAATTCTTTCCAATTTTTACCACCATCAACCGATTTGTAAATGGCAGATTCCTCTCCACCACCAATATAAGTAAATACGTGACGTCTGCGTTGATGAGCTGCACAATATAAAATGTTTGGGTTTTTAGTATCCATTACCAAATCGGCAATGCCTGTGTTATCCGACACAAAAAATATGCGCTCCCAAGTTTTGCCGCCATCAATAGTTTTATATATTCCTCTATCTCCTCCTTCACTCCATAATGGACCATAAGCTGCTACATAAACTTCATTTGAATTGTTAGGGTTGACTATAATTTTTGAAATGTGTTCAGAGTTTTTTAAGCCTACATTAGTCCAACTTTTACCGCCATCAGTTGATTTATAAACCCCATCACCATAAGCCACCGAACGTTGGTTGTTGTTTTCTCCTGTTCCTACCCAAAGTGTGTTACTGTTGTTGGGGTCAATGGTTATGCAACCAATAGAATAACTGCCATAACCGTCAAAAATAGGCGTAAATGTATTGCCATGATTAGTGGTTTTCCATACCCCACCAGACGCCACAGCCAAGTAAAATTCATTAGGATTGTTAGGGTTAACAGCTAAGTCTGCAATTCGTCCAGAAATTAAAGCAGGTCCAATGTTTCTGAATTTTAAATTGCTAACCAATGCTGTATTAATTTCAGTATTAGTTTGTTCGGTTTTTTTATCTTTTTTTTGAGATAAGCCAATGAAACTGAGTGTTAAAATAGCGATTAAAATAAATGCTTTCATGATGTGAGTTTTTTTATAGCTGTAAAATTAACTATTTTATTTTGGATTAATAGTTTAGAAAAGAAAACAATCTGCTTTAAAATTAATGATGTGGGATAAATGTTTTTAATTTATAAAAGCCTCATCAAAAATTATACTTTAAGTCATTGTCATTTTCAACGCTTAATCTAATTTTAAATTGAATTTTAGGAGGTTGATAGTTGGAATCTGACGCCACCATGTAACCACCTATTCTAATGCGTTGTCTTAAAAATTTAAAACGCCTTTCAACACCAAAAAATAACTCTTGATAAAACATGTTATTGTATTCTGGTAAAAATAATAAACCTCCTCCTGCTACGGTTCTTATTCCTGTTTTTTTCATAAATGGAATTTTATTAATAATGGCTCCGTTAAAATTATGAACGTAATGAAACTGTGCAAAAATATCTCTGGTGTTATATGCCTGCGCTAAATTCTGAAAAGAATATAAAGGGCTGCTCATAAAATATTTAGTAATACCTACAACATCACCTGACCTAAAAAATTTTTGGTCGGCATAGTAAACAGAATCTTGAGTGATGTATTTTCCAATTTCAAAATAATATTTTGATTTCCCTACTGTTCCAATATTAAAACTTTGTCTTATTGTAAAAGTTAACCTATTATAATCAATACTGCTTCCAAAAATATTTTTCCAACCTTTATCATATTGAATTTTAAACGTTGGCCATCTGCTACCTAATACAATTTTTTTATTGGGTTCTGTTAAAAATTTTTGTCCTGGTGTATAGCTTAAAGTTAGGGTTGTTTTAAAAATATTATAGGGGTCAAAGTAGATGGGAGGGGCAGTTTGTAAATCTTCTCCTTTCCAGTTGTAAAACTGCAAGTTGGATATTGAACTGCGTCTAGCTAATTCAAAAACATTACCAACATAAAAGCCGTTAAACAGTTCAAAATGATGATTAATGTTAATTCTATCAACAAAATAGTAACTTGATGGGTCTAAATAATCAATGTAAGGAACATAATTATTAAACATTCTTAAATCATGATCAAATAATACGGTATAATTAGCAAACTTTTTGGGGTTATATAAATGTCTAAACGTTACCCAACCTCTGTAATCTTTATTTAAAACACCTATAGAAGAGTTGGTGTATATGTCAATCCATTGGTTGTTCTCAAACTTTTTATAAAAATCACCATCAAACCCTAACCTTGGTCCAGCTATGCTAATGGGCTTAATAATGCTAGGTAAAGGAGGTAAAAGCCATTGTGTTTTTTTATCTCTATTTCGGTGAGTTATACCAAACCAAGCTACTTTAGCAAATGTTATTTTGTTATAAACCGCATCAATTGAATCTAAATATTCTTTTTTGCTGTGAGCCATTTTAATACTGTCTTGAACAAACTTTTTACGTTGTTCTTCTTTAGTTAATTTAACGGGTCTTATTTTTTGCCAATAAACACTATCTTTTTTATAAGCATCATCTTTAGTAACTCCAATCTCGTTGTTAAAATACTTTTCAGGAAAAACGGGGTTAATCACATAGTCGGAATAAATTACATCTGTTTGTCCTTTTATGGTTTCTTTACCGTATTTGGTTTTATAAATAA
The DNA here is from genome assembly GCA_964419855.1 of uncultured Crocinitomix sp. Lineage (GTDB taxonomy): Bacteria > Bacteroidota > Bacteroidia > Flavobacteriales_D > Crocinitomicaceae > Putridiphycobacter. Next base: position 14,324 of record CAYQRJ010000010.1, on the reverse strand, counting down.
ATGTTTGTTTGCTTACTAACCAAATGGAGTCTTTTTTTTGATATTCTTGAATTATTCTAAAATCGTCATATTGTCTTAAATTACCTTTGTGCATTGATAAATCAACTTTAGTTAAAACCCATTCATGTTTTTTAATAAATAAATCACCTTCAAGCGTACTTGTGCCAACACTACGTGGAGAGATATGAACCCTGTAAATAGTGTCCTGACCTTGGGTTATAATTTCTTTTAATTTATATTTATAAGATAAAATACCTGAAGCATGTAATGGAGAAACTATTGGAGTATCGTGCAGTCTATCTTTAAACAACAATCCTTCATAAAAGTTAAAATAAGCGTCAACAGTAATAGGGGAATGCATTAGATAAATTTGTTGAGGACGTCCCAATTTATATTGAGCGGTTTTAATTTCTTTTAATTTGTTAGGATATTCAAAGTTAACTGTAATTGAAGTTTCAATCATATTTAACCTACCACTTTGCTCGGCTTGTTTAGCTTTTTTCTCATCCTCTTCAAAAGAATCTTTTGGTTGCTTAACACCAATATCATTGTCTTCCTCATCCTCTTGCTTTTTCTTTTTTTGTTTCACATCAAAAGTTTCACTCCCTTTAATGTAAACTTTGCAAGTGTAACTGTTTATAGGACGAGCCAATTCCTTTTTTCTAGCAATAACGTGTTTCACAATTTCATATCCCACATTTTTTTTCTTCTCAATAATTTCTACAGTTTGTAATTCATTTACTTGTTCGTGTAAATACACATCTTGCCTTACCGTTTCAAATCCCTTAACAATTACATCAAGAGTTTGTTGGTCGTAACCCAAAGATGAATAAACTACTTCATAATTTAATGGAGTAGAAAGGACAATCTTATAATAACCCTCTTCATTAGAAATAGTACCTAAGTTAGAATAGTTTTTTATCCATATTTTAGCATAAGGAATGGGATTTGAATTTTCATCAAGTACATACCCTTCAATACTTTGTGCTTGTAAATGTGAGGAAACAATTACAAAACTTAAAATTAGTATCGACTTTAAAAAACTCATTTAATAGTAAGACAGTATATAAAGGGATAAAGTTACACTTTAAACGTTTATATTTTTAGTATATTTCGTTAAATATCGTTAACTACTCCGTTAAAAAGAAAAAATCTAAAAATCAAACTTGTGTGTTATACTATATTTTACTACATTTGCACGCTTAAATAAAAAAAGATAAATTACATGAAATTATCCGCATTTGACTTTGATTTACCTGAAGAATTAATTGCAAAGCATCCTGTACAGAACAGAGATGAATCAAGATTAATGGTATTAAACAGAAAAGAACAAACCATAGAACACAAACAGTTTAAAGACATCATTAACTATTTTGATGAAGGAGATGTGATGGTGATGAACAATACCAAAGTATTTCCTGCCAGACTTTACGGTAACAAAGAAAAAACGGGGGCAAGAATTGAAGTATTTTTGTTAAGAGAGCTGGATAAAGATAGTTTACTTTGGGATGTGTTAGTTGATCCAGCTAGAAAAATAAGAATAGGAAATAAATTATACTTTACTGATGATGATTCATTAGTGGCTGAGGTAATTGATAATACTACATCAAGAGGTCGTACCATTAGATTTTTATTTGATGGTTCTTATGAAGAATTTAAAGAAAAAATTACCGAATTAGGTGAAACACCAATTCCACCATACATTAAAGGGTTAAGAGATGTGGTGCCAGAGGATGAAGAGCGTTACCAAACCATTTACGCCAAAGTTGAGGGGGCGGTAGCTGCACCAACTGCTGGACTACATTTTTCGAGAGAATTATTAAAACGTTTTGAAATTAAAGGCGTGGAGTTTCCAGAGGTAACTTTACATATTGGTTTAGGAACGTTTAGAAATGTTGAGGTGGAAGATTTAACCAAGCATAAAATGGACTCAGAGCAATGTTTTATTCCTCAAGAAACGGTAGATATGGTTAATAATGCCAAAAAAAACAAACACAAAGTTTGTGCTGTAGGAACAACCACCATGCGAACTTTAGAGTCTGCTGTTTCTACTACAGGAATGCTTAAAACTTATGAGGGCTGGACTAATAAATTTATTTTTCCGCCTTATGATTTCAGTATTGCTGATGCACTTATAACTAATTTTCATACACCTCAATCTACTTTATTAATGATGGTGAGTGCTTTTGCTGGATATGATTTTGTGAAAGAAGCTTATAAAATAGCTGTAAAAGAAAAATACAGATTCTTTTCGTATGGAGACGCTATGTTAATTATATAATTAGTTGACATTTAAAAATATTTACTTAATTTTAATCTCCAAATCTTTACAATATGATTTGGAGATTTTTTTATGACAAAATCTATAATTATAACGGCAGGTGGAATTGGAAAAAGAATGGGTAAAAACATTCCTAAACAATTTATTGAATTAAAAGGATTGCCAATTTTGATGCACACCATCAATCGATTTTATGAGTATGACAATGATATTCAAATTGTTGTTGTTTTACCTAAAAAGCACATTGCAGATTGGCAGCAATTAATAAAAAAACATCAATTTAAAATTAGTCATCAAATAGCTGAAGGTGGTAAGGAGCGGTTTGACTCAATAAAAAATGGTTTGCAAGTTACCACTGCTAATTTTATTGGTGTGCATGATGCGGTTAGACCTTTTGTAAGTATTGAGGTGATTGATAACTGCTTTAAAGCACTGCAACATCATCAAGCTGTTGTACCTGTTGTAAGTATAAAAGAATCGTTAAGAGAAATTAATGGCGCAAAATCAAAATCGGTGGATAGAAATTGTTTTAAAATTGTACAAACGCCTCAGTGTTTTACAAAAGATGTTATTCATTTGGCTTATCAACAAAATTATTCTAGCTTATTTACAGATGATGCCTCAGTAGTAGAACAAACAGGGGTTAAAATACATTTGGTAAATGGCAATGATGAAAATATAAAAATCACCACTCCCTTTGATTTAAAAATTGCTAATGTCATTATTAATCAATTATGATTTCTGTTGTAATGCCCATGCGAAATGCAATGCCTTATTTAACAGAGTGCATTGAATCAATTATTAATCAAACCTATAAAAATTGGGAGCTTATTGTAGTAAACGACCACTCTACAGATAACAGTTATGAAATTGTGTCTAAATTTTCTGAAATAGATAAAAGAATTACCATTTTTAATAACAAGGGTAAAGGAATTATTGATGCTTTGCAATTGGCTTACTCTAAAACAAAAGGTAAATACATTACCCGAATGGATGCTGACGATATTATGCCTAAAAACAAACTTAAATTATTACGTGAAGTTTTGATTAAGCAACCTCAAGCTGTAGCCACAGGGAAAATAAAATACATTGGCGAAAATCTTAGAGAAGGGTATCTAAAATATGAATTTTGGATGAATAATTTGATGGAGAACAATACCCATTATGAGCAAATTTACCGTGAGTGCGTTATTCCTTCTCCTGCTTGGATGATGGAAAAACAAGTGTTTGATTCAATTGGTGGTTTTTTGCCAAATGTTTATCCAGAAGATTATGATTTAACGCTTAGAATTTATCAATCAAAAATAAATATTGTTGCTGTACAAGAGGTGGTGCATATTTGGAGAGATTATAATGAAAGAACATCTCGCAACGATCCTAATTATGCGTTTAATGCTTTTGAGGAATTAAAAACCAAATACTTTTTAAATATTGATTATAATCCTACTTGTACATTAGTACTTTGGGGTGGTGGAAAAAAAGGTAAAAATATTGCCCTTTTACTACAAAAACATCAAATTGAATTTATTTGGGCGTGTAACAATCCAAAAAAAATTAGCCAATCTATTTACGGGGTAAATATGTTTGATATTAATAAAGTTTTTAATTCTAACATCAATTATCAAACTATTATAGCAGTTGCCAATCCTGATGATCAAGCCGAGATTAAAAAAACGCTATCAACTTTGCCTAACGTTAAGCCGTTTTGGTTTTGTTGATTTGGTATAAGAATTACTGTTTACTACCATAAAGTAAAGTGACTGAGCCTTTGTATTCGTATTCTTTACCAAAGCCATCTTTAAATTTAAGTTGATAAACATACACCCCTTCTTGTTGTGGCTTGTCATTAATATCTCTACCATCCCAACCTAAATAGCGGTCTTGTGTATTAAAGATTAGTTCGCCCCAGCGGTTGTAAATATTTAACTGATAGGAATCAAAATCGTATAAGGAAATGATGGGTAAAAATATTGGATTGTAGCCATCAATAGTAAACGCATTGGGAATATAAACCAAAGGTTCAATAACAACACACACTTTGTTAGAAAAAGCAGTGCGGTTAATGTTATAGCTGTTTACAGATTCTATAGCTTCAACCCTATAACAAAATTCCCCTTCCGAATCATAAAAACCACTTAAATCGTCAACATAACTTCTAATATGCGGTTGAACAACAGCTATTGGTGTGTTATCAAAAACTCCATTTACGCCTCTGTAAATTTTATATTCAATAATGTTACCATCAAATCCAAAATAAGGTGTCCATTGTAAAGTGGTTTTCATTTCAACATCTTGTGTACTTACAGTTAAAAATATAGTAGTACCAATGTTGGTTGTCATAGTTTGATTGCCACAAGTATCAATAAAATTAATTCTGTAAGAATAAGTACCTGTTTTACTATCAATGTCATTATCAGTATAAGAATATAAATTAGAAGTGGTAGGTGAAATATTAGCAAGGAATGAAAATGAAGATTCTTGAGGTGATTTCCTTTCAATTTCATAATTTTTAACTGCTGAGTTGGGGTCAGATAAAAGTTCAACTTCTATTTCTTCATTTAATGTATGTGATGCTGTTGTTAAGTAAAAATAAGTAGGTTGACTTGGGGTAATAATATTTTGAATCACCAAATTGGAGTAAGAAGATGTCCCATTATCTAAATTGGCTTTTACATAATAAGCATAGTTAATACCTTGTGTTAGGTTGCTATGTGTAAAAGTGCTAACATTTCCACTAACATTTCCAATAATGTCATAAGATGAATTACCTGTTTTTGCGATAATATCATAAGAGTTCACATTTACACCTTCATACCCCGACCAATTTAGAGTGACTTCTCTGCTACAAATATCTATGGTGTTAGAGAGAAATATAGACGTATGAGTCTCACTTAAAGCTGAGGTCTGAAAATTAGGAGGAGTTGTGTTAGTTAAACAAGAATCAAAAGCGGCTATGCCGTAAGTTTCGGCTTCATTAGCTGAATTGGTTAAAGGGTTTTGATAAGTGGTATTAAATCTACCATAAACAGTATCAATGGGTTCCCAAAAACCATTAATTAATTGATAAATAATGTAACCGTAAGTGTCCTGAGAACCATTAACATTCCAATTAATTTCCATATTGTCTGTTACAGTATCAACCGTAACGTTTGTAACCACAGGAATATAAGGGTTTATAATGTCTTGTAATTGGTCGCCATCAATATTAGAACCCGAAATACAGCCAGCATCATTGGGGACTTCAATTCTGTAATTGAGCCAAGCATTACAAACATCAATAGTGTCTTGATAAAACGTTGTTCCATAAGGCACTTGATCTCTTAATACCCATGTTCCAGCAGGATATTCTCGCATAATATTTTGAATAGGTTGGTCGCCGTTGTTTATAGGATTGTGTGTTAAATTCCACGTTAAACTCACTCTTCCATCTCCTAAATCATTTAAGGTTAAAAAAATTGATGATAGGGTGTCTGAACTAACAAAACTGTTTCCATTACATCCATACTTAGTTAAAATGTAATAATCTTTTGACCCAGCATTGGCGTTAGCTCCTAGATGTATAAAAGTTTCTGTATTAATATTATTAATTACACCAACTAATCCGTCTTGTATGGTATAAATTTCGTATTGTGTAAAAGTTCCTATTGTTGGGTCAGATTTTGTCCAATTAAGCTCCACATCTCCGCTAGGTAAAACATTAACACAATTCAAGTCGGCAGGAGGTAAATCAGCAGAATTTTTAAGTTTTATAACAATAGTTTTATAAGTTAAGCCAGGTACAGAGCAGTAATCATCTTGAGCTTTAAGTACAAAAGTATATTCTTGCTCTTGTTGCTGAATGCCATTAGCGTCTAGTAAATGATTGCAAGAAGTTTCCCAATGAAAATGAGTAGTTAATCCTTGAACGCCTGAAATAATTGGAGATTGGTCAAGTGTAGCACAAGGTACTGTTCCACAACCGTTATTAGCATCTGTAAAATTAGCCCCAAAGGCATTTCCACTAGGTGCCAAAGTTACTGTTTGAGGCGTGCCATCTTGCAACAATTCATTGTCTTGAATAATGATGTCAAAATCAATCACATCTCCAGCAAAAAACTCAGCTGTAAAGGAGGTGTTACCGTTAAAAGGAGGTGTAATGGTTGGGGCTGTGTTGTTAGATGCACAATTAATAATTACTAACTGAAACTCTCTGTTAGTTGTAGCAATTAATTCTCCGTTTCTGTAAGAATCAATTTTTTGTTTCATAGCAAACTGTCCTAAGGTAAAAGATGTAAAAGAAATAGTGCCTGTATTGGGGTCAATACTTGCGGGAATGTTGTTAGGGTCAAAACTTGCATCAGGTGTTGGGTTGTCATAAGCAAACCCACTAACAAAAGGAACAGGAATAGGATTACTAGGAGGATTAAATGCCCCTGATGTAAAATGGTCGTAAGGAATACCCCAAGAAAAAACCAAAGAATCATTATCGGGGTCGTAAACATTAGAGTTAAATTCAAAATTTGTACCTGCACACAACAACATATAAGGGTCTTGTGCAAATTGAGGAGACGAATCAACACATTGCCCACTTACCGAATTGGAATGAGCGAACATAGTGGCGTGTAAAGTAATTCCATAAGTGGCTGGTGAACTAATATTGGTTAACGACCACGACCTTGACCAATCATCATAAGTAAATGACCAACCTTGACTTGGCGGTACACCATTTAAAACCGTTGGCGCCGACTGAAAAATGTATTTCTGAATAGCACCTGCGCCATTTCCACCTTGTGCACCTGTCCCACAGTCTAATTGAATAGGTCCGCCTGCCACTTGCGTGCATGGTGGAGATAAATCTACCGTTTGAACCAATTGGCAATTAATAGTTGAAACCGTAGGGTGTCCCCAAACTTCAATATCTAAATTATTAGCTATAATGTCTAAACCGTTGCAATCTCTATAAATGACCAACTGAAATTGATAAGTATTGGCTCCTGCACAAGTCCATGTAATTTCTCCCCCCATAATATGAGAAGCCCTTGAAATAAAAGGGCTAAGAATAAAAATTAATATGTATATCAGTTGTTTAATGTGCATTGCTATATTAAAAACGTAAAATTAACATTTTTATTTGATGTTACCTACCATTATCTAATACGTAGTATTATTACTTTGGTTGCTTTTAAAAAATATTTTGTAGGAGATGTTTGGTAATAGACTAATGATGATAAAAAAAATCTTGGAGATCTTCACGCACTGTGCGTTAGATCTCCAAGATTTTTATATTGATAAGAATCGTATTAAAAAAACCAAAAGTTACTCCAATTCCTTAGGTTCTAAATACACCTCTGCACCTTTTTCTTTAAATGTTTCTGACATTTGTTTCATCCCTTCTTCAATGGCTTTTTCATCATCTAACCCATTTTCTGAAGCATAATCTCTTACATCTTGAGATATTTTCATTGAACAAAAATGAGGTCCACACATAGAACAGAAATGAGCCACCTTAGCATTATCACTCGGTAAGGTTTCATCATGAAATTCTCTAGCTCTATCGGGGTCTAACGACAAGTTAAATTGATCTTCCCAACGGAATTCAAATCGGGCTTTACTCATAGCGTTATCTCTGTGTTGCGCACCAGGATGACCTTTAGCTAAATCTGCCGCATGAGCCGCTAATTTATATGTAATTACGCCTTCTTTTACATCATCTCTGTTAGGTAAACCTAAATGTTCTTTAGGTGTAACATAGCACAACATTGCTGTTCCGTACCACCCAATTTGAGCCGCTCCAATGGCAGATGTTATGTGGTCGTAACCTGGAGCAATATCGGTAGTTAAAGGTCCTAATGTATAAAAAGGTGCTTCAAAACAATCTTTTAACTCCTTGTCCATATTTTCTTTAATCATGTGCATTGGCACGTGTCCGGGTCCTTCAATCATTACTTGAACATCATGTTTCCAAGCAATTTTTGTTAACTCTCCTAAAGTTTCTAATTCAGCAAATTGTGCCTCATCATTGGCATCAGCAATAGAGCCTGGTCTTAAACCGTCACCTAAAGAAAATGCGACATCATACTGTTTCATTATTTCGCAAATATCCTCAAAATGAGTATAAAGGAAATTTTCTTTATGATGTGCTAAGCACCATTTTGCCATTATAGAACCACCACGAGACACAATTCCTGTTAAACGCTTAGCGGTCATAGGTACATACCTTAACAATACTCCAGCGTGAATTGTAAAGTAATCAACCCCTTGTTCAGCTTGTTCAATTAAAGTATCTCTAAACAATTCCCAAGTTAAATCCTCTGCTTTACCATTAACTTTTTCAAGTGCTTGATAAATAGGAACAGTACCCACAGGAACAGGCGCATTTCTAATAATCCACTCCCTTGTTTCGTGTATGTTTTTACCTGTTGATAAATCCATAATGGTATCGGCGCCCCAACGAATACCCCATACCATTTTTTCAACCTCCTCTTCAATAGATGACGATAAAGCAGAATTACCAATGTTGGCATTAATTTTAACTAAAAAATTTCGTCCAATAATCATAGGTTCACTCTCGGGGTGATTAATGTTGTTAGGGATAATGGCTCTACCAGATGCTACCTCATCTCTAACAAACTCAGGGGTAATTTGCTTTGGAATATTGGCTCCAAACGAGTTACCTGGATGTTGTGGTGCAATCTCTTTAATCTCTTGTATTTTTTGGTTTTCACGAATAGCAATGTACTCCATTTCAGGTGTAATAATACCCTTTTTAGCATAGTGCATTTGCGATACATTGTGTCCTTTTTTTGCTCTTAACGGTTTTTTAAGGTGTTCAAAACGTAAGTGGTCTAAATCCGAATTATACAAGCGTTGTTTTCCAAACTCAGATGTAATTTCATCTAGCTCTTCCACATCACCACGCTCTAAAATCCATTTTTGTCGCAAGGCTGGAACTCCTTTTTTAACATCAATTTCAATATTTGGGTCGGTAAATGGTCCTGATGTATCGTAAACCACAACAGGTTCGTTTTTTTCTTTTACAAACTGACCTTTGGTAAACATAGCTTTGCTGTCTGTTAAATTAATTTGACGCATAGCTACTTTTACATCTTTATGAATTGTTCCTTGCACGTAAATTTTTTCAGATGCAGGAAAAGGCTCTCTTGTTATTTTAGACGCCTTGTTTGGTATTTTTACTTCTTTACTCATAGTTTTTTAAATCTCAAATCACAATATTCAAATCTCAAATAAATCTCAATTTTTTAAATCACAAATCTCAAAATTGAAAAATTACTTCTTTACTCATAGTTTTTTAAATCTCAAATCACAATATTCAAATCTCAAA
>CAYQRJ010000010.1:2275-4622 GCA_964419855.1 uncultured Crocinitomix sp. | reverse complement strand
ATCTCAAATCACAATATTCAAATCTCAAATAAATCTCAATTTTTTAAATCACAAACGTTTATTTTGATTTATCTATTATTGATGATAATATTTTCTTTAACTCTACTGACTCAATAATTAAATCTTCTATAGTTTTTCTATTTTCTAATGTATTTGTTTCGTTAATTAATTTCAACCAATAGGTTGTTTCCTTTGCCTCTTTTCTACTTATTTTAACTCTATGTAAAAAATCTTTTTTACTTAATGATTCATTCGCCTCAATATAATTTGCCCCAATTGAACCGGATGATCTAACCACTTGTTTAGAATCTTCATTATTTGCTATTGAATAGTTTAATGTTTTTATAAACAATCTCACATCTTTAGCAAACAAAAACGTTCTTTCTTCTAAATCATATGGTTTTTTATTACTCAATTTTATAAATTTTAATATTCAAATCATTATTTTTCACAGTACAAATATTTACTATTTGTTATTTGTTTTGCAAAGCAAAACCTATCCTCCTGCCGTAGCAGTAATAACCATTATTTTATCGTTAGTTTTTAATTTTGTATTTGTCCAATTTACTTTTTGTATAACAGAAGCATTAACAGCAACAGCAATTCCTTTTTTATCTAATAAACCATTAGTTTTTAATACAGATTCAAGAGTGGTAGCCTCTGAAACGGTTATTGGTTGATTGTTAAACATTATTTCCATTTCTAAAAAAATTAAAACAACCTTAGGGAATTTGCCTATATTGAGCAACCTTCACTTTTCCTTTACGCTAGTATTACCTAGTTCAAGTTCAAAGGGTATGTCTCAGCCCTGCCTAAACAGAACACCCCTAAAGTTTTTTTACAAATGTAATCTATTTTTTTTAACTACTACATTTTTTTAGAGCAATAACCGCGCTTTCCGTTAAAGTTGACTGCTTTGTGCAACGGTTACTTTTGTTGTGCGATTTTACTTAACTTATTCTACCCAACAAGCACATTCATGCGTTTCTCCTTCACCTGTTATTAAATCAATTTCACCATAAATGCACTTGTTTTTACTTTGGTTAATTTCCCCGCGACCAACCAAAAATGGATGTCCATTTGCGTTAAACAAAGGTTTTTGTTTCTTATAATATATTCTATCATATTTAATTTTTTTTGAGTCGGCTAAGTCTCTAAGAGCCTTTAATGCTTGGTATTTGGTGGAGAACTTTAACTTACTATCAGGATTAATCTTTGACATATATGAAGAAAAAGCCTGCATGTCAAGAACTTGTTTTATTTCCGTTTCAGATAAATATTCATTCCTGCTAACTAATAATGATGGATATAGCTGAGAATTGATTTTAATAATAAATTGGTCATGGTTATCAATAGTTGCCCAATCAATTTTCACATTGTAATTAACATTAAATGATTCTCCATCATTCCAAGAATCTATCTCAGTTTTAGTGACTGTAATATGCTCATCAAAATAATCATCCGAAATGTTATTTCTAATCTTAAATAAGTTTTCCCATATTTCATAATATTCTTTACAATTTTGACTATCACATAATTCAATCTTTTCTTTTTTACATCCAACAAATATTATTAGGGATAAAAAGATAATTGTTAATTTTTTCATTTTTATTTAGTTTAATTTCGTATAACGGTTTAAATGTGGTGCGTTTGGCATTTTAAAGTACCAAATTTTCTCCCAACAACTATCGGGGTTACACTATGTTTGTTTATTACTATCATCTTTATTTTTAGCACTCATCATATTCTTTAATCACATCACCAAAGGGGTTAACAAGCCAAAAATCATAGCTAATTTTAAACTAACAGATGCCCATTTGTATCCTTTAATTTTATTAGTAAATAAAGTGATTAAAAGTCCTATTAATAAAAACATATACGATAATAGCATTAATCCGTAAACTAAAAATCTTGTATTATTCTCTGTTACCCTCCAATTAGTATAATCAGCTATTAATGCTATTTTTTTATAAAACACTTCATTCCAAGCCATATATTTATACAAGTAAAAAATTAATATTAAAGTGGTTATAAAAAAAACAACTGCAATTAAAAGTTTTGTTTGTTTAATGCCATATTTAATAGGAAAAGTTTTGGCATTTAATCGCATATCTCCTCTCACATCTTGAATGTCTTTTACCAATTCTCTCATTAAATTTATCATTAATGCTAAAGCAGACACTAATACAATAACATCAATAAAATAACGGGTATAAATAATGTAAGAATTATCTGGTAAAACATAGTTTGTAATTGGGAGGTTATATAATAAAACATAAATTGGTACAATGCCCACCAATAAAGACACAATAACATTTCCAATTAAAGGTTTACGCTTGTAATAAGC
>CAYQRJ010000010.1:0-2175 GCA_964419855.1 uncultured Crocinitomix sp. | reverse complement strand
GTCACTTCTTTTCCGTTAATGGTTACAATGGCAGGTTTGGTTTCTCCGTAACCAGCATAAGTTAACCTTGATTTATCAATACCTTTAGTAATTAAGTAATCCATAACAGCTTTGGCTCTGTTTTTTGACAACTCCATATTATGAGCGTCATCACCTTGTGCATCAGTATGACCTTGTAATTCAATTTTCATGTTTGGATGCTCATTTAAGTATGCCACCAAGTTATCTAATTCTATATAAGATTCTTTTCTTAAACGGTAAGAGTCCAAATCAAAAAACACATTTTTAAGTACCACTTCTTTACCTAAATCGTTCATTGGGATTAAGGGTGCATCCATGTGGTAAGGCTCGGTAGAGTTTTCAGGTACAGTTAAATTAAAATTAACCGAAAAAGGGTTATAACCTTTTTTATTTACAATTAAGGCGTAATCTCTATTAGTTGGCAAGGTTACAATAAACTCACCTGTTTTGTAATCAGATATTGAATGCACCACCTCTTTACCTGTTGATAAATCAATTAAAGAAAATTCGGCTTCAAGTTTTTCTTTGGTTTTTGCATTATACACTAATCCTTCCATATAAATGGTTCTGGTTGGTTTAACAGATTCGGGTAATTCAAATTGATATAAATCCAAATCGCCAAACCCTCCTGCTCTATCTGAAGCAAAAATGGCTAAATTACCGTCAGCAAACACTAATAACGAATTTTCATCAGCAGCAGTATTAATGGGGTAACCTAAATTAATGGGATTAGACCAAGTTCCGTCAGCTTGTAATTGTGTCATATATAAATCATACCCTCCCATTCCTACGTGACCGTTAGAGGCAAAATAAAGTGTTCGTCCATCAGGGTGAATAAATACAGAAGCTTCTGAATAAGGAGTGTTAATATTATCAGGCAATTTTTCGGCTACTCCCCAAGAGCCATCATCTTGCAATTTTGACACATAAATATCTCCATTTCGTTTATTACGTCCACCCGTTCCACGAATTTGACCTCTAATAAAATAAAGTGTTTTTCCATCTGCCGATAAAGACGGTTGTGTTTCCCAATTGGCTGTATTAACTCTACCAGGTAAATTAATGGGGTCAGCCCATTTGTTACCAAATTTTTTAGTAACGAAAAAGTCACAACTTCCATACCCTCTTCTATTGGTTCCATAACGTCCTCTTTCATCTGCACAACCCACAAAAATTAATGTTCTACCATCTGGGGCAAATGTAGGAGCACCTTCATTAAAGGGAGTGTTGATGTTTTTAGGCATAGGCTCTCCTACTTGCCAATAATCAGCATCACCAGTGCTTATAAAAAAATCTTCTTGCGCCCCATACCTGCTTCTGCTGTCTGTTACTCGGCGTGTAAATAGTAATTGTTTTTGGTCAACGGTTAAGGTTGGAAAATATTCTGGGTCGGGGGTGTTAACACCACTACCTGCATTAATAGGGTGAAAAGGAACGGGGTGTTTAATGGCTTCAATAGCAAACTCACAATTTTTTATAATCCAATCTGCCTCAGCAAAATTATCTCTATTGGCTTTGGGCATTGTTTTAAATTGTTTAGCGTGTTTTAGTGCATCTTCATACTTGCCTAAATGCTGTTCCATTTGAGCCAATTCTAAATAAATATAGCCTGTTTTAGAAAAATTTGGATTAATTGATATGGCTTTGTTATATGCCTCTACAGCCGTATTTAATTTACCAATAGATGCTGCAAAATCTCCTTTAAGCAAATAAGCATCAATAAAATTAGGGTCTTTTGCTATGGCTTTATCACACCATTCAATAGCTTCTCTATAATTAGGTAAACCAGTACGTTGGTCTATTTCTCTGGTTTTTTCCATGGCAGTTTCAACATACTTTATGGCTTTTTTACTTTTAGTATGCCACTGTCCTTGTTGAGCTGTAGCACAAGATACAGCAAAAAATAAAATAAATAAATTTAAAATGTATTTCATATTATAATTATTAGTGTATTATGTAAAGCAAATATTATTCCGCTAAATATAATGGTTTTTTAGTTTACAGATATGAATTAGGGTAGTTTTTTAGTTGTTTGTAATAGTTATCTTAAATTTTTTTTGTGACCTTAAAAGGTAAGTAATTCTTAAAAGGATAGTTAGGAACTGACTAATAGTTACAATATCCCCTAATAAAAAGAAATACTTTAAATTGTAA
>CAYQRJ010000009.1:8873-23649 GCA_964419855.1 uncultured Crocinitomix sp. | reverse complement strand
ACTACCGATATTGTGGTTAACCCACAAGATATAGCATCAATAAGTTATGCCAATTCTACATATTGTTCATCAGACAATAATCCAGTACCAACTGTTACTGGTATCCAAGGAGGTACATTCAGCATTGATAACGGAGGGGTTATTAATAGCACAACAGGAGAAGTTGATTTGAATGGAACAGGAGTAGGAACTTACACCATATCTTATACAACAACAGGGCCTTGTCCTGTAACTGTAACATCATCTTTTACTATTGGTGATGGTGGAAATGTAAATATAACACCAGTAGGTCCATTTTGTTTAACTAATGATACCATTACATTGTCGGTAAATGTAACAGGAGGAACATGGTCTGGAACAGGTATTGTTGATAATGCAACGGGAGAATTTGGAATTGGAGTAGCTGGAGTAGGAACTCATGAGATTATTTATGAAACCACGGGAGTGTGTGCAGATGCAGATACCATTAATATTGAAATTTATCCTCAAACAATAGCTACAGTTACTCCTTCTTTAGATACCATTGATTATGGCGGTTCAATTGATTTGTTAGCTACAGGAGGAGGAACTTACACATGGATTCCAGATACAGATTTATCTTGCTCTGATTGTGATAATCCAAATGCTAGTCCATCACAAAGCACCACTTATTGTGTTGTGGTAGATAAAAACGCTTGTTTAGATACAGCTTGTGCTACTATTACAGTAGAATATAATTGTGGGGAAGTCTTTGTGCCAAACGCATTTTCGCCTAACGGAGATGATGCCAATAATTTAGAATGTGTTTATGGAAATTGTTTAGTAACAATCAATTTTAGAATTTATGACCGTTGGGGTGAATTAGTATTTGAAACTACCGATTTGAATGCTTGTTGGGACGGAACTTATAAAGGAAAATTATTAAGCTCTCAAGTATTTGTGTATTTACTTGATGCTACTTTAATTAACGGAGAAGTTATTAAAAAGAAAGGAAATATTAGTCTAATCAGATAAATATATTAAAATGATTACAAAAATATATACATTAATTTTGTTAAGTATTGGATTATTATTTTCAAATATAATTCAAGCACAGGATATACATTTTTCTCAGTTTTATGCTAATCCGTTACAGCAAAACCCAGCCATGGCAGGAGCAGTTTACGGTATGGAAGCCACAATGATATATAAAGACCAATGGAGGGCAGTAAGTTCTCCTTATAAAACCTTTGCGGCTTCTTATGATGTTAGACTAGAACAAAAAAGAAATCAAAATGGCTATTTAGCTACAGGAATTAATTTATTTTCAGACCACGCTGGTGATTCAAAAATGGGAACAACTCAAGCCAATTTATCAATAGCTTATTTAGTACGTTTGAGTAAGTATCATAGATTGGGAGGAGGAATGCAATTGGGGTATTTTCAACGTAAAATCGATTATAATGGTTTACAATGGGGAGATCAATTTGATGGAATGAATTATAACCCTTCTATTCCTAATGGTGAAACTTATTTTGGAACTAATTCAATAGGAAAGTTTGATATGGGAGCAGGATTGAGTTGGGTATATAACAATACAGGTGGAGATATTAGAGTGACCGACAATCATGATTTGAATTTTAGTGCTGGGGTAGGGTTGTTTCATTTAACCAAACCAAATATTTCTATTAATGGAGTAGAAGATAAATTACCAATGCGTTTTGTTGCTCATGCCAACGGAGTAATAAGTTTTCAAGGAACAAAAATGGCTATTGTTCCAGGTTTTTTATATCAAAGACAAAATAAACAACAAGAATTATATATTGGAACTTTGTTTAGGTACTTAATTACCCAAGATAGTAAATATACTGGATTAAAAAATGCCTCTGCCTTATATTGGGGGATGTACGTTAGAACAAGAGACGCCATTACTATGAAAATTAGATATGAATATGCTGGTTGGGGAATTGGTTTGAGTTATGATATTAACACCTCTAGCTTAAAGGCTGGGACATACTCACGTGGTGGGTTAGAAATAGCTTTGGTTTACACCGCTTCAAACCCATTTATTAAAACTTACGGTGCAAATCATTCAAGGTATTAAATTATATGTGTAACTTTAATTACCATCAGTTTTAAAAAACATCTTCACCTTTGTTGTCTAAAATTTTAAATGATATAATAAATGGGATTTTTATCAGCATTATTTGGAGGAAACTCAGCTAAACAAGAAACAATATTAGACATGATTTCTAGAGGTGGAATTATAATAGATGTAAGAACACCTCAAGAGTTTAAAATGAGTAGTGTGCCTGGCTCAAAAAACATACCTCTTAATATGATTTCAGCCAAAGCTAATAACATTAAAAAATTAAATAAACCTATCATTGTTTGCTGCGCATCAGGTAACAGAAGCGGACAAGCAGCATCTATCTTACAAGCAAAAGGAGTTGAGGTTGTAAATGGAGGAAGTTGGCGTTCGTTGATGTAATCAATAGACTCCTTTCTAAATCCTTTTAATCAACAGAAATCTAAAAAAAAAGTACTATCTTTGCAGTTGCTATGAAAAGACATATAAGGTTGATTAATATAAACAACAAGGCAAGTATATTGTGGATTGTGTTTTTATTATTAATACCATCAATGGTTTTTTCTCAAAACAAAAAATGGCAATCATATCAATCTAAAAAATATTTTTCATCTGGTCAATTTGACAAAGGAATAGCGGCTTACAAAAAAGCACTAAAAAAAGATAGTACTTATTTTAAAGCCAATTATGAGTTAGCTAATGTTTATTATTATTTAGGTCAGTTTGATTCATCTTTAGTATATTATAAAAAATGTATTGATTATCCCTCTAAAAAAAAGAATTACTATCCCTATTTTGGGTATGCTAATAGTTTAAGATTATTAAATCAACCTGAAAAAGCATTAGAAAACTATCAAATTTTTGAAAATCATTATAAGTTTTCTAATAGTAAATCAGATAATGAGTTAAAAATTGATTTGAGTATTTATAAATCGTATTGCAAACAAAACATTATAAAAAAAAGTAATTTAAAAAATGATGTTTTTGTTACAAACATAGGCAAAGAGGTAAATACTGCAGAAAGTGAATATGGATGTAATTTTTTAAAAGGAGATAGTTCAATAATTTATATCGGGCGATACAAAGATTTTAAAAAGGAATATGAGTATGATGATGATAGGTTTTTTGAAAATATTTATCAATACAATTACACCGATAATAAAAAAGAAATATTTAATAATTATTGTAATCAAACAACTCATTTAGCCATTGTTGGAGTAGTAAACAATACTGATTCTTTACTCATTTACTTTAAAAATAATTTATGGATTACCAATAAAAACAAGGTAAAAGAAATGATACCTTTACCTAATGAATTGCAAGGGTTTTATCACCAACCTTCTGGAGTGTTTTCCTTAGATAGAAAAACATTTTACTTTAGTGCTAGACCTAAAAAAGGAGATGATTTGGATATTTTTGTGTCGCATTTACAAAATAATGGCAAATGGTCGTTACCTCAAGTTGTTAAAGAGATAAGTTCTGATTATGATGATGATAGTCCGTTTTTAAGTGATAATGACAGTACACTTTATTTTTCATCAAAAGGGTTTCATTCCTCTGGCGATTATGATATATATAAATCAAGCATGACATCACAAGGATGGTCAGCACCAGTTAGTTTGGACTACCCTATTAATTCACCAGGAGATGATATTTATTTTATTATTAATCAAAATGATAAATCTTTTTTCTCATCTAACAGAAAAGGTGGGTATGGTTTAATGGATATTTATCAACTTCAGTTTCCGCCTAAGCCAACTTTTAATTGTGATTCTTTTCCAAATACTAACTTAACCGTTGATTTGGATATCTTAAATAGCATAGACACTAACTCAGTAAAATTAAAATTTGATTGGTTGTTTGATGATGGCGAAAAGTTTAATGGTACAAAAGTAACTAAAACTTTTGCCTATCCAGGGCAACACAAAATAACAATAAATGTAATTGATGAAGAAGCTAATGTTGTAGAAAAAAATGAAGTGATTGAGTATATAAATATAGATAGCGTTAATTTTGTAGGGTTTACTTACCCAAATAATATTATTTTAGACAGTAATACTTTTTTAAATGCAGATGTAAGTTATGTTGAAGGAGAAAAAATTACACACTATTTTTGGAGGGTCAATGATTCGGTTTTGTTTAGTGATACTTCAAGTATTAATTATACATTTAATTCAAAAGGAGCTAACAAAGTTGATTTGCAAATTAATGTATTAGATAAAAACAACAATTATCACAGTTATTGTTATTCAAAGTCATTGCAGGTCATTACTTTAGATGAGTATCATCAAATTAATGATGAAACAGATAGTTTAAATAACAATTCAAAAGATAAAGATTATTTTTATTCAACGGATTCTTTAACACAACTGTTAACTGATGGAACGGTGATAGATACCCTATATTTTGACCCCATTTATTTTGGATTTGATAAGTATTATTTAACAAAAAAATCTAAAAATAAGTTAGATGTTTTATTGGTGTATCTGCAAAAATATCCTAGCGTAAAAATTATTGTTGCTGGACATACTGACGCTATGGGAAGTGATGAGTATAATCTAAAACTATCAAAGAAAAGAATAAACAGTGCTTTAAAATATTTAATGAATCATGGCTTGTCAAAAGAAAGGATTTATAAAACGGTTGGTTATGGAGAGTCAAAGCCAATAGCTCCTAACACATTGCCTAATGGGCGAGATAATGCTAATGGAAGAGCTAAAAACAGAAGAGTAGAATTTATAATCTTTAAGGGTAATGAATAAAGTAAAATGGATATTAATGCTGTTAGTAATGCTTGGTTTAACCCCAGTAAGTTATTGTCAAATATCACCTTCAGCTTATGAGAATATTGATTATTTAATGACCTTTGGAAAAGAGGCGTCACCTAAATGGGGTGATGATGACTATACACAAGTCCATTTTTTTGTTATTCCAAAAGCAGAGCAAAAAGCAGTTTACATTAGAATTTTTGACCCATCAACTAGTGGTGATTTTGACACGAAAAACGGTACTTTTGATACCAAAACAACATTTGCCTTGTATGGAGGAAAAGGAGTACATTCTGTAAAAGCAGCAAGAAGTATTAATCCTCAACAAGGATACGATAAAGGTAAATTATTAGCAAAAAAAACGTTTGGGTCTGAAGCTAAATACAATAACAGTTGGTACACATTTGGTCCAATTAATCCAAAAGAAGGAGAATATTCAGAACAATTTAAAGGTTATATTTTTAAAATGATTTGTAAGGGAGTAGCAGGTAATGATGGCAATGCTTATAAGTATAGCTTATCCTACCAAAAAAGTGAAAATATACCTGTTGAAAATGGGAATATATTTACTTATGAAATGAGTTTTAAGTTGGTTAGTAAAAAATCATCAGTTGCTCATATTTATCCTTTCATTACAGATGATATAAAATCCATTATTATTAATAATTTTGATGCAGATGACGATATATATGTAAGAATCACATCAATAGCACGCAAACTGGTTAAAGCTGGAGTTAGTTTGGACGGTACTTGGAGTTCTAAATTATTGAAAATATTACCAAAAGAAATTAATACATCAATTGATGTACAAATGGTAAAAAAATCTAATGTCAATAACGATATGACAGTTTTTATTTTAAATCAATATAAAGAGGCTATGCCATTGTTTTCTGTTCCAATTGGTGGTAAACCAAAATATTTATACAAAGTCAATCTCAATTATAAATTTTAATTTATGAGGTTATTTTTCGTTGTTTTAATATTAGCTTTAACTAATCACTCTATAGCACAAACTTATGATTTTAAAGATTTTGATGATGAAAATATAAGGTCAGCTTTTATTTATCAAATTACCCAAGATAAAAAAGGAGATTTATGGTTAGCACATTCCAAAGGGTTATCCGTGTATGATGGTTTATCATTTAAACAATATGATAAAAAAACAGGTTTGTTAGATGATTTTATAGAACACATAGAAGTCGATTCAGCTAACAAAATTTGGTTCTCATACTACAATGGTGGATATGGATATATTGATCATAATAAGATTTTTAACATTGATACCTCTAAATATGTTACTCATATAAAAGTGAATCATAATGGAAAGGCGTATGTTGCTACACAAGACAAAATTTACACGTATTTTAACTCTGATAAAGATTCATTAGATATTACAGCAACAAAAATTGAATTTTTAAAAAACAACACTATGTTGTGGTTAGATGATGAACAAAATTTGTATTCAATTAATTCTAAAAATCATCACCATCAATTACTTAAAGATGTTCAGCTTTTATCAGCTAATATTTTAACCAACATAGCAGCTTGTGTTAGTAATGATACTTTAAAAATCATCAGAGTTAATGCTAATGGCATCCATAAAATTATTTCAATTATTGATTTAAAAAAGTTTAATTTAGAGATATCAAACATTAATTTATTTTCAAATTATTTAGAAATAAGTACTTTAAATAATGGTGTTTTAGAAATTAAATTTAATGCTGATTATACGGCATATTCAATTAAGCTATATAATAATGAAAAGGGTTTACAAAGTAATCATGTTTATACTACTTTTTTAGATAAAGAAAAAAATTTATGGATAGGTTGTTATGGTAATGGGCTATTAATGTTGCCTAATAGTAGAATTTCAGTTTATAATAAAGGGTTCGAAAATACGGCTGTTTATGCTGTAACAGGTTTTGAGAATACTTTGTTTTTAGCGACTGAACACGGTTTAATTAAAACAAAAGAAAGTCAAAATAAAACAAAATTCTTTTTGCAACAATTTAAAATAAAAACCATTTACAAACGAAACAATGAGTTGTGGGTAGGAACCGAAAATGGAGGGTTGTACCGTTATAAAAATAATCAATTAAAACAGTTGCATTTTACAAGTAATATACAGCCTAAAACCATTAATTGTATTCAGTTTGAGGATGAAACTATTATTGTAGGAACCAATTCAGGATTGTATTTGTATAATTTTTACTCAAAAGAAACTAAACATATAACAACCAATGAAGGGCTGGCTCATAATGTTGTTGAATATTTTATGATTGACAACAGTAGAACTTTTTGGTTTGATTCCCCAAATAGTCCAGTTTATTCTTACCAAAATGGAGAGTTTAGTTATTATAAAAATATTGATGGATTTGAATCTTTTAATATTACAGATATTACACAATTAGGGAATGGAGAGATTTGGTTTACAACCGCAGGAGATGGCGTTTTTAAATATAGTAAAGGTAAATTTACAAACTATAATAAAAATGATGGATTGTTTGCCAATTATGTTTATTTTATTAACGAAATCTCACACAATACAGTATTGTTAGGTCATAAAAAAGGAATTACAACCATTGAAATTACCGATACAGTTCCTAATATTAGGCACTCAGGAAATATTGATGAGTTAGAATTTATTTTACCTCAATCTTACTATGTAGCTGGAGGTAAAAATTTATGGATTGGTAGTTCAAACGGATTGATTAATGTACCTTTAAATTACATTCAATCGTCAAAATACCAACCTCAATTATTTATTGAAAATATACAAATCAGCTCTGATAATATAGGGGTTAAAGACACAGTTAATTTATCTTACAACAATTACTATGTTGAAATTGAATTTAAAACTATTCTTCTCTCTAACCCTCAATCAATATCTTATCAATGGAAGTTAGAAGGGTTTGATAAAAACTGGAATTACGGCACATACAAAGATACAAAAGCCAGATATCAATCATTAAAAGATGGTAAATATAAGTTTAAAGTTAAACTATTAATTAACGATATGTATTCAGGGCAAAGTAAAACTATTGTTATCCATATTGAAAAACCTTACTGGAAAAAAACTTGGTTTTATGTTTCTGTTTTTATAAGTCTTATTTTAGCAATTATATTAGTATTTTATTTATATAATTTACGAAACATTAAATTAAGAAAAATTTTGGTAAAAAAGGTTGATGAAAGAACAAAAGAGTTAAATAAAAAGAATACTGAATTGAAATTATTATCTCAAGAGTATTTAAAAGAAAAAAATATAGTTGAACAACAATCTAAAGAGTTAATAAAAAGTATTAACTATGCTAAAAGAATTCAAAAAGCTATGTTGCAAAAACCTATTTACGCCGAATGGATAAATATTTTTAAAGAATTGTTTTTATTATATAAACCTAAAGATAAAGTAAGTGGTGATTTTTATTGGGCACATAAAAAAGATAAGTATTTTTATATTGCAATAGGTGACTGTACTGGACATGGTGTGCCCGGAGCAATGATTAGTATGTTAGGAACATCATCATTAACAGAAGTGTTGGGGGGAGAATCAGAACCAAATATCATTTTAAATGAATTAAGAAAAAGAGTAACTAATCAATTAGGTAGTGGTGACTTTTTAAAATATGGTGTCAGCTTAAGGGATGGAATGGATTTAGCTTTAATAAAATATAATATAGAAACCAAAGAGGCTCAATCGGCATCTGCTTACAACCCCATTTATATTTTAAGAGATAAATCAAAACCTATAGATGAAAACCTTAAGGTTATTATGGAAAGAGATAATCTTGTTTTGTGTTCAACGTATGCTGATAAACAGCCCGTTGGAGCTTGCGAAAAAATGAAAGATTTTACACTTAACACATTCCAACTATATACAGATGACCACGTTTTTATGTTTTCTGATGGGTATTATGATCAATTTGGAGGACCTAGAAATAAAAAGTTTTTAAGAAAAAGATTTATTGAATTATTATTTAAAACCTATAACCTAAATGCTAAACAACAAAAAAAACTATTACAAACTACCATTGAAAATTGGATGAAAAATTTTGAACAAATTGATGATATTACCGTTTTAGGGTTTGTGATAAAATAACTTGACAATGTTAGTTCTGTAGGTTTACTTTTATCATTAATAAATACTAAAAATAACCAACAACCCAAATAATCGGGGGGCATTAGTTTTTGTATCTTATTCCTCCTAAATAAATCATTAGATTACAAAAGCTCAAATAAAATTGAAAATTCTGTCCCTTGATTACTTTTAAAAGAAATACTACTGTTAATCTGTTCGCTTAAAGCAGTAATTAACTCCATACCTAAGGTGTTAGATTCATTAATGTTAAAAGTGTCTGGTAATCCTTTTCCGTTGTCAGTGATGGTAAGTTGAATTTGGTGATTAACTTTTTTTAATTTTATTTTAAGAATTGGGGTAGGGTGATTAATAAAAGCGTGCTTGAAAGCGTTAGTAATAACTTCAGAAGCTATTAGTCCTAAAGGTACGGCTAAATCCAATTTTAGATTAATAGCCTCACAATCTGTAATAATTTTTATTTTTTGATTTGGGTTTAAATAGATGCGTTGTTGTTGGTCTAATATTTCTAATAAGTATTCGTTAAAATTGATGCTTGTAAAGTCATTAGAACGGTATAGTTTATCGTGAACTAAAGCTATAGCCTGAATTCTATTTTTACTTTCATTTAAAAGTAAAGTGATTTCCTTATCCTCAATTTTATTAGATTGTAAATTAAGTAAACTGCTAATTATTTGAAGGTTATTTTTAACTCTGTGGTGTATTTCTTTTAATAAAATTTCCTTTTCTTGTAAAGATTTATTGATAATAGATTTTTGTTCAGAAAGTTGAGCGTTTTGCTTTTTTACTTTCTTATAAATATAAAAACCAAATCCTCCCAGTACGCATAAAATAATAAATCCAACGCCTAATATTTTAGCTTTAAGTTTTGATTTATTATATCGTTCTTTATATAACTCTTCTTTAATGTTAGCTTCTTTAATTTCTTTAAGTTGATTATTTATAATTAATTCCTGCTTTTCTTTTTCTAAATCAAATTCAATACTTTGTATCTCCTTATCTTTTTGAATATTGGTTAAGCTATCATTAATGTGGTGATATTTTTCATAGTAATTAAGTGCTTGTTTATATTTTTTTTGCTGTTTATAGGTGTCATATAAACCTTCATAAGCCCACATTTCATTAATAATATTTTTATTTTTTTTTGAAATATCTAAACTGTTTAAGTAGTATTTTTGAGCTGTTTTATAATGTTTAAACTTAAATTCTAAATAACCTAAGTTGTATAAAGAGATGGCTAATTCATTGTAATGATTCAAATTTTTATAGATGACTATAGTTGTGTCTATATTTTCTTTAGCTTTAGAATAATTGTTTTGTTCTGCATAGACGATTCCAAGGTTAGTAGATATGTAAGCTTTATTAATAGAATCATTGCTAGATGTAAATTTTAAAGCTTTGTTATAAAAATCTATTGATTGATTAAGATTAGTTAATGAGCTTTCAATATTTCCAAGTGATATATAGCAAGCTGAAATACCAGATGAATCATTTAGTTGTTTATAGCACTCAATCGCATTGTTAAACTCTTTTTTTGAATCATCATACCGTTCCATTTCTAAATAAGATAATGCCATGGAATATAATATTTCAGCAACATTTATTAATGAATCAGGCTGATTAGTACAATAACTTTTAATTTCAAACGCAGTTTTTAATCCTTTTTTATAAAGCCCTTCATTATTTAAGGCTTTGGCCAGTTTAACACCTGATTTTAAAATTAAACTAGTGTCGTTAATAATTTTACTGTATTTAAAAGCGTCTGAAATTAATTGTAAACAACTGTCAGATGAGGAATAAATGTATTGGTCAGACAAATGGATTAATGAATCAATTTTTTCATGCGCCGTTTTTTGAGCATGCCCTATTGATATAAAAAACAATAGCAATACAAATAAAACTTTGTTTAAAGTCATTATTTAGGAAAATAGGTTTTAATTAAGATAAACAAATATACACTTAAATTTATAAAAACTTAACTGATAATTTTATTTTCTTCCAAAATCTGCTGGAATTTCGCCCCATACTTTGGTTTCCCATTTTAATATAGGGTTGTTGTAAGTGTGAGTGTTTAACCAGTGTTCTGCTCTGTCAATTAAGTTTAAAACTTCTGCAGATGGTTTTTGTTTGGTTCTACAAATACCTGCTTTAACCCAGCCCATTGCAATTCTTGAGTCAGAATAAATGGGTAGAACTTTCATTTTTTCGTCTCTGTGGTTATTTAAAAAAGCTAAAGCGTGTACTAAAGCCAAAAATTCACCTATATTATTAGAGCCGTTACGATAAGGTCCTACTCTAAATACTTCATCTTGGTTAAAGGTCCAAACCCCTCTGTACTCAAAATCTCCTTTATGATTACAAGCGGCATCTACACATAATGACACTTCAATAGGATTGCCAATTTTTTCTAATTCCTCATCAGATAAATCTCTTGTTTTTTTATAATCTCCTTGGTAATTTAAAGACCCCTCTTCAAATGCTTTTTGGGCTAACTTTTTACTCCCAAAAATTTTATATTTGGCATCTTTAAATCCCGCAATTTGTTGCTGAATATCCGACCAATCGGTATAGATGCCAGGTTGGTGTCCCCGCCATAAAACATAGTATTTTTCTTTCTTTTTAGCTTTAGCAGACTCAGGCACTTCACCAGTTTTATAAGCTAACTCGGCATCTGCCTTAGATTCAAACGACATAAACTTAGCTCCATTGTAACCTTTAATTTGTTTTTGAGCATCAGACCATGTGTTGTAAATTCCAGGTTGATGACCGTGCCAAACCACATAATATTTCTGTTTTTTTGCCATATACAAGGTGCTAAATTAATTAAAATTTTATTTATTAGAAGGGGGGACATGTTTACATTTATGCTTTTTAGGTACAGGGTCATCTCCACTCCCTCCCCAAGGATGACAAGATGAAATGCGTTTTATACCCATCCAACCTCCTTTAATAGGTCCCCATTCCTTAATGGCTTCTATCATATAGTTAGAGCAAGTAGGATTATATCTGCAAGAGGCTGGAAAAATAGGAGAGATAATCCATTGATAAATTTTAACTGGAAATATAAAAATAGCATTAATTATTTGACGCATCATTTAACGTAGTCTTTTTTAACAACCAAAGTTAACCAACCATCATCATTTTTAACATAACCTAAGTCATAACAATAATAATAGGTCGCCCCTTTTTTAGTTTGATAAATATTGGTGTGGTAAGCAAAGTTAAACCCTTCTTCCATTAATGTAGTTTCTTTTATTTTTGTTTTGGCAGAGGGATTAAATTGGTTAATAATCCGCCTATTTTTTCTTAAAATATTATTAACCCTTCTGATGTAATTGGTAACATCTCTATTCTGTTTGTTGTGATACATATTTCTACAATAATCATTGCAAAATCTTTTATCACTCCTACCTCTAATTGACGTACCACATTCTAAGCAATGTTTTTTTTCTTCAGACATACGTAAAAATAATGCTATAAAGATAATGTAAAAATATATTTTTTAATTGAAATTTAATTTTTTATCGATATTTTTACTACTTTTGTTATAAAATACTTACTTTTAATCCTTGAAAAAGGGTAATTGCCTATGAACTCAACATTATTTAGATTAAGAATATTTGCATTCTTAACCGTATTGGTATTAAATACAAATTTAGTGGCTCAACAAGATACTGAGTTTTGGTTTGCTGCACCTGATGTTTCAAGTGCGGAGGGTGAATCTCCTATATTATTGAATTTAACATCTTATACTAATCCAGCAACGGTTACTATTGAACAACCTGCAAATGGAGCATTTACACCTATTGTAGTAAATTTAGGAGCAAATGCTTTACAAACGATTGATTTAACTCCTTTTATAGCCGATATTGAAAGTGCAGGTGCTAATATTATTGATGATTCTGGTTTAAAAATAACATCAACCCAAAATATATCTGTATCTTATGAGGTTAATAATGCCAATAATAGAGAAATTTTTTCACTAAAAGGGTCTAAAGGTTTAGATACTGATTTTTATACGCCTTTCCAAAAATTTTGGAACAATGCTATGATTTCTCCCGCAACGTTTTCATCAATAGAAATTGTAGCTACCCAAAATAATACTACCGTTGCCATTACCCCCCGTACTGATATTGTGGGGCATTCAATGAACACCACTTTTACAGTTGTTTTAAATGCAGGAGAAACTTATAGTGCAAGAGATGTTAACGTGTCTGCAGTCACCTCATTAGCAGGGTCAATTGTAGCGGCAGATAAACCTGTTTCAGTTACTATTTTTTCAGGGGCTTTGCTTAATAATGGTTGTACTTCATCAGTAGGAGAACAACTGGTAAGCTCTAATAATTTAGGAACTAATTTTGTTGTTAGAAAAACTACGGCTTTTGATGAACGGGTTTATATTATGGCAATCAACAATTCAACATCTATTGCCATAACCAACTCTGGAACAACAAATACTTTAATTAATTGGGGTGAAACTTATGAGTACGTTTTAACAGATAATATTAATTATATTGAAACTACACAACCTGTTTATGTTTTACATCTTGCAGGTAATGGTTGTAATTTAGGAATGACACAGTTACCGCCTGTGTTTTGTTCAGGTAAATATGAACAAAACTTTACAAGAAATTCAAGTGATTCTTTAGGTTTAATGGTTTATATACGGGCAGGTTTTGAAAATCAATTTCAAATAGATGGTAATTCGGCACTTTTAACAGCTGCTGATTTTACAGTAGTACCTGGAACAAGTGGTGAGTTTGTGTCAGCTTTAAAATATTTTAATATTTCTGATATTTCTGTGGGGAGTTATCATCAATTAACCAATAGTGGAGATGTGTTTGGTTTAGCTATTATTAACGGACAAACAGGTAATGGTTCTGCTTATAGTTTTGTATCCGAATTTCAATCTTACCCATTTGTAAATGCTGGGGCAGATGCAACGGTTTGTGCCAATACTTCTTTTCCAGTTAATGGAATTGTTGGTGGAGGGTCTGTGACTGGAATTTGGGGTGGTAACGGTTTTGGAAATTGGGACAAAGGTTTAGATACATTAACCAATACGTATTACCCTAGTAATTTAGATACCATCATAAGTCCTATTTATTTAATTTTAACCTCAACAGGTCCTTGCCCAGTTCAAAAAGATACTTTAGTATTAACCGTTACTCCAGCACCAATTATTAATGCAGGAGCCGATCAAATAGTGTGTGCTAACAACTCTGATGTAACTTTAAGTGGTACTGTTGATGGTGGAGCTACATCTGGTGTGTGGTCAACTTTAGGGTCTGGTACTTTTTCGCCTAACGCATCAACTTTAAATGCCGTTTATACCCCATCTACAGCTGATATAAGCGCTGGAAACGTCTCTTTGGTTTTAACTTCATCTGGTGTAGGGTCTTGTAATAACGAAACCGATACCATGAACATTGTTATTACTCCCGCCCCAATCGTTAATATCAGTGTAGATACCATTTATACTTGTTCTAATAATGCCAACTTTAACCTTTCAGGTACTGTTTCAGGTGGAACAACAACAGGTAAATGGACAACCACAGGAACTGGTTTATTTAATCCTGACAATTTAAGTTTAAATACGGCTTATTATGCCAGTCCACAAGATGTTAATTTAGGACAGATGTGGATTTATTTGGAAAGTACCAATAACAATAATTGTTCTTTGGTAAAAGATAGTGTGTTAATCATTTTTACACCTTCACCAGTAGTTGATGCTGGTACAGATATTCAAGTTTGTACCAATTTAAGTGAGGTTAATTTGAATGGTTTAGTTTCAGGCTCTGCAACAACAGGTCAATGGAGTGGGGGGAGTGGTACTTTTACACCTAACAGTACAGATTTGAATGC
>CAYQRJ010000009.1:0-8773 GCA_964419855.1 uncultured Crocinitomix sp. | reverse complement strand
GTTTACGATAAGCCAACAGCTGATTTTAATTACTCATCTACTTGTAATAACGACCAAGTTATTTTTTCTTTTACCGACCAATCTGTGGCTAATACAGGAAATATAAATTCTTATTACTATGATTTTGGAGGACAAGGTAATCAATCAACCCCTAATCCAACGCAATTATTTTTAGGTGTGGGTAATTTTACAATAACAGAAATAGTACAAACTGATCAAGGATGTTCAGATACAGTTATTAAAGTTATTAATATTCCACCAAAACCTATTGCTGGATTCATTTACGATTCTAACAACGGTTTAAACATTGGAGCAGAATTTAATTTTATTGACACATCAGCTTATGCGGTTCAATGGAGTTGGGATTTAGGTAACGGTGAAACATCAACCGACCAAAATCCATCAACTACTTATTTTGAAAATGGCATTTATAATGTAACCCAATGGGTAACCAGTTCAACAGGGTGTACTGATAGTATAACTGTACCTATTGCCATTAATACCGTAACTAATGAAATATCCGAATTAATTCCTAATGCCATATCGCCTAACGGTGATGGTAAAAATGATGTGTGGAAGTTAGATTTTATTAAATTTTTACATCAAGATGCCGAAATTGTTGTAGTTAACAGATGGGGGCAAACCATTTTTCAATCTGTTGGTTATGATACCCCTTGGGACGGAACCTATCAAGGGGATATAGTGCCAGAAGGAACCTATTATTATATTATTAAACTAAGTGCTGATGAGGTTTATAAAGGAACTATTTTAGTACTAAAATCTGCAAATAATTAATGAAAAGAATTTTAATCATATCGCTTTTTAGTTGTTTAGTGCAGAATAGCTTTGCTCAGCAACAGTTTGTATATACCAATTATTTATTAAATAATTATTATTACAATCCTGCCATTGTTGGTAGTGTTAATTATCATCAAGCCAATATTGGTTTCAGAAAACAATGGGCTAATTTTGATGGTGCTCCAGTTACTTTTAATGCCAATTTTTATGGGTCTTACAAAAATCAAATGAAACATGGCTATGGCGTGTCTTTAAATACTGATAAAGCCGGATTAATGCAAAGAACAGCCTTTTATTTAAACTATGCTTATCACATTGATTTGAATGACAAAATTAAATTGGCTTTTGGTGTACGTCCAGGTTATTTATTATATAATGTTAAATTGTATAACGCTATTTTAGCTGATGTGGGAGATGACATTTTAACGGGGAATATTTTAACAACCAATGCTTTTGATATGGCTTCTGGTTTAAATATGTATTCTAAAAAATTCTTTTTACAAGCCAGTATGCATCAAATGTTAGGCAAAGCCATTAAGTTTACCGATTTTAATGATGGATTATCAAAACAATTTACTTTTATTGCTGGATATAATTATCAAGTAAAAAAGAAAAAACAAAATAATGAGAGCGCTGAGGAAGGACAAGAACCAACCGAAAATGATACTATTGCAACCAAACCACGAACCATTGAAAAATTTGTGTTTCAACCTTCAATGATGATCAGATACACTAAACCCGTTCCTGCTCAAGTTAGTTTTATGTTTAAAACCACTTATAACGATAAGCTTTGGTTGGGGTTAAGTTTTAGAACTAAAGATGCGGTTGGTTTTTCTACAGGGTTAAACATTAATGACCGTTTTACTGTTGGTTATGCTTACGATTACGCTTTTGGACAAGTTAAAGGTTTTCAAGGAGGGTCTCACGAAATTATGTTAAGATTTATTACCACTAATAGAAAAGCTTCTGTTGCTCAACAAGATGAAGAGCTTAATAACAGTATTTTTGAAGAGAACAAAAAGAAAAAAAAAAAAGAAAAAAATAAAAACTAATTCGTATGAAAGTTTTAAAATATATATTAATGATATTTGTGTTTTTGTTAGCTTTTAATAAGCAAGCAAATGCTCAAATTGATACAGTATTTTGGTTTGCTGCTCCTTGGGTTACTCCAGATCACGATCAAAATACACCAATGCAGTTTCATTTCTCAACTTTTAACAATTTAACAACAATAAGATTAAGGCAACCAGCTGGAACTTACGATACCACGTTTACTGTTGCACCAAATTCATTATTTTCTAAAGATTTATCTCACATTGTTAATCAAGTTGAAAGTAAACCTGCAGATGCTCTATTAACGTCTGGTTTTGAAATTACTTCAGATTTTAATATTGCGGTTGTGTATGATTTTATTTCGTCTCCTGACAATGGAAGTTCAAATAATCCCGAAACCTATTCTTTAAAAGGTCAAAATGGTGTTGGTTATGAATTTGTAGTACCTTTTCAAAACTTATGGGATAATCAAACCTTAGGGTCAGACAGAAACGGTGATGGAATTGTAACCCAACCTAAACAGCAATTTACAGTTGTAGCCGCTGAGGATAATACTACCATTTATATCACCCCAAAATGTGATGTAATGGGAGGTCACCCAGCTAATGTTACCTATTCTGTATTTTTGCCTTTAAAGGGTAACGCATATACTTGCGAAAATTTAGTACAAACTACCAGTTCAGTACCTGGCAGTTCGTTAGCGGGGTCTATTGTAGTATCTAATAAAAAAATTGCTGTTGTAGCTTCAGATGACTCTGTTAACCCCTCAGGTGGTGGAGGTTGTTATGACTTGTTAGGTGATCAAATTGTGCCAGTTGATGTAATAGGAAAAGAATATAATGTAAATAAAGGGTTTTTAAATGCAGGTTCTGATGAATCGGTGTTTATTGTGGCAACAGAAAATTTTACTAACATCACCATTGATGATGGGACAGGGGTAACAACAGCCATTATTAATCAAGGAGATACATATCAATATAGTATTACACAGCAATTAACCAATATTAAAGCCGATAAAAATGTATATGTTTTGCACATGTCTGGTTATGGTTGTGAGTTGGGGTCGGCATTGTTACCTCCCGTAAATTGTGCAGGTTCAAACCAAGTAACTTTTCCGAGAACTAACGCTCAAAGTTTTTTAATGGATATTATTTGTCCCTCTGGAGCAGAAGGTAACTTTACTGTAAACGGAAGTACAACCATTGTCCAAGCTTCTGATTTTAGTCCTATACCTGGTACAGGTGGTGCTTTTGTTGGTGCTCAAATAGATGCAACAGCTGTTATTGCAAATGGGTCTAGTAATATCATCATCAATTCAACTGACCTATTTTCTTTAGGAATTATAAATGGTTCAGCTGCTACAGGTTGTTTGTATCATTATTTATCTACTTTTTTAAGACGTGTAACCGTTAATGCTGGTAATGACACCACTGTTTGTACCGCTACTACTCAAATTAATTTAAACGGAACAGTAGAAGGAGGGGTAACAACTGGTATTTGGTCTGTTTTAAATGGAAATGGGACATTAAATTCACCAACCAATTTATCTACTACTTACGATATTGTTCAATCAGATTATGCACAAGGGTTTTTAACTTTTGTGTTGCAGTCAACAGGAAGTTGTGATCCTGTAACCGATACTTTAAAAATATCCTTTGCTCAATCGCCAGAAATTACAGCTAACCCTGTTAATTCTTATTGTAAAAATAATATAGGGGCAATTCCAATTTCTGGAAACATGCAATATGCTGTGGGGTCGCAATGGTCTGGTGGTGTTGGTGGTGCTTTTGGTAATAGTGGAGATATTAGTACCACTTATACCCCTTCTCCAACCGATTTGGCTAATGATAGTGTTCAACTTTATTTAACTTCAGTGGGTAGTTTATTTTCTTGTCCTGATACCAAAGATTCTGTTGTGATTTATTTTACTGACCCACCAAACGTGGTTGCTGGTGCCGACCAAGTCATTTGTACCAATCAAAATACGGTTAATTTGAATGGATTGGTTTCTGGTGCATCATCTACTGGAGCTTGGACTACTGCCGGAACAGGTGCTTTTTCTCCTTCTCAAACCAATTTAAATGCCGATTATCAAGTGAGTGCAGCAGATCAAGCAGCAGGAAGTTTTTATTTATATTTAACTTCAACCAATAATGGTAATTGTTTAGCTGTTAAAGATAGTTTGCAATTGGCTATTTTACCCGAACCAACTGTAAGTATTACTACCAACGATTCTTTATGTGCTAATATTTGGACATTGCCTTTAACAGGAACTGTAACTGGTGGTTTTTCTACCGTTTGGAATGTTTATGGTGGAGGTACAGTTGCGGCTCCAAACTCTTTAAACACAACTTATACCATTGTACCAACTGATACAGTTGGTGGTTACATGGACATTACCTTAGAAACAACAGGTGGTATTTGTCCAACTCAAAATGATTCTATTAGGTTGTTTTTTGTTGCGCCTCCTGTTGTAGATGCTGGAATAAATCAATCGTTTTGTGCCAATGAATTGGTTGAACTTAATGGAGTGTTAAACGGAACAGCTAACTCAGCCACATGGACATCAACAGGAACAGGTAGTTTTACGCCCAACAATACTTCTCTTAATACTTTTTATCAAGGGTCAGCTTTAGATATTGCTAATGGTTCTGTTCAATTAATTTTAACCTCCTCAGCCGATTTTGGTTGTAATGCTGATGATGATACGGTTACCATTACTTATTTGCAAACGCCATCTGCTGATTTTTCTTATACATCTGCCTGTGAGGGTAACCAAACCAACTTTAACGATTTATCAACTGCTCCTTCTGGAGAAACCCTTATTACGTGGACCTATTTTTTTGGTGATGGTGGTAACTCTATTGCTGAAAATCCAATTCACACTTATACAGGGGCAGGAAATTATAATGTAATTGAAATTGTAGAAGCGTCTAACGGTTGTGTGGATACCATAACTAAGTCCGTTATAGTTAATCCAACTCCAAATGTAATGTTTAGCAGCTCAACGGCTTGTTTGGGTAATGAGGTCTTTTTTATTGATAATTCATTCATTTCGTCTGGAACATTAACGTCTTGGACTTGGGATTTTGATAATGGAAATGGAGCAAGTACCATTCAAAATCCATCTTATACTTTTGATAATGTAGGTAATGCTGATGTAACTTTAACTGTAGTGTCTGATTTAAACTGCGTAGGAACTTTAACACAAACAATAGACGTGTTAGCTGGTCCAACAGCCGATTTTAGTTTCTCACCTACATCTGCTTTTACATTAGAGGATGTCTTTTTTACTGATCAATCTACTAACGGGCCAATTGATTTATGGTTATGGGAGTTTGGTGACGGAAATGGAGAAACTGTACAAAATCCAACACATCAATTTGCTGATGGAGGAACCTATCAAATTACATTAACTGTTACAGATACTTCTGGTTGCGAAAATTCAACATCTAAAGAAATATTAGTTGGTTTACCTCCTGCCTTACCTTCAGCTTTTACCCCTAACGGTGATGGCGAAAATGACGTGTTTATTATTAGAGGTGGACCTTTTGATGAAGTTGATTTTAAAGTGTATAATAATTGGGGACAATTAATTTTTACAAGTAATGATGTAAACGTTGGTTGGGATGGAACTTTTAATGGAGAAGATGCTCCTCTAGGTGTTTACACTTGGACTTTTACAGTTGTTATTAATGAAACTACAATTACTAAAGAAGGGGATGTAACCCTAATGAGATAATGAATTTGAAAAGAAAAATATTAATTGGTTTAATGGTCTTGCAAACATCTTTTTTGTCGGCGCAAGATTTTCATTTAACCATGTATGATGCGGCTCCTATGTTTTTAAATCCTGCCCTTACGGGTGTAGTAGATGCCGATTGGCGAGTACATGGTCAGTACAGAACACAATGGAAAGCAGTTAATTATAAACCTTATACTACTGCTCTCATCAGTTTTGATAAACCTTACAAAAAATGGGGCTTTGGTGGGCAAGTTGCTAATTTTAGAGCAGGTTTGGGTAATTATAATGCCGCCCAAGCAGTTGTATCTGCCGCCTACACCCTTAATTTAGATAAAAAAAGATTTCATAATTTATCCTTTGGGGTTCAAGGTGGTTTGTCACAAAAATCGGTTGAATATCAGTTGTTAACATATAATAACCAATATGTAACTACAAATGGCGGTGGGTTTGATAATTCTTTATCTAGTAACGAAAATTTTGCAGGTCAATCTTTTGTTATTCCTAACTTAAATGCTGGGGCAATTTATTATTTTGCCAAGCAACAAACCTTATTAAACCCTTTTGTTGGGGTGTCTGTGTTTAATTTATTAACGCCAAAAGAAACGTTTTTTAATGGAGCAAATAAGTTGCCAATTAGATATTATACCCATGTAGGAACAAGAATTAATATTACTGAAGTGTTGTATGTTATTCCAAAAGTTTTGTTTATGAGACAACAAAAGTTTACTGAACTAACTTTTGCGGGCGACATTGGCTATTACCTTAAAAATAATGATATGTATTTATTGGGAGGAATTGTTTATAGAGCCAAAGATGCCTTTTCATTATCAATTGGAGCAAGGTTAGAGAATATTACCGCTAAGTTTGCGTATGATGTCAACGCTTCATCTTTAACATCTGCCACAGGTGGAAGAGGGGGATTTGAATTGTCATTGACTTACATTCACAAAAAATCAGATTATCAAAAAGTTAAAATTTGTCCAAGACTATGATGATTAAAACATTTAAACACATTTTATTAGTAGTAGTAGTCCTTACTTCTGCCATTAGTTTTTCACAATCTAAAAGGGTTTGGTTGCATCAAGCTGATTATGATTTTGTAACAGGACATTATCCAACGGCTTTGGTATTGTATCAAAAAGTGTTAGATGATTCTTTAGGAATGTCTTTTGATGTTTTACCTTATGAGATTATGCTTGCCAATCAAAAAATTAATAAATTAGAGAGTAAACTAAAAAAAGATAGCACCATTAAAGTAAGTGTGGAGGATTATGTACTACATCAAATTGCTATGTGCTACCGTAATTCAAAAGATTATGACAGAGCTGTAGTAAAGTTTAAAGAATCCACAGAAAAAGGAGCTTATCCTGATGATTATTATTATTTGGGTAGCAGTTATATGAATTTGGGCGATTATCAAAAAGCTTTGGAAACATTTACTTATTATTCTGAAAAAGTAGATGGCGCAAGTGACGAAATGCTTAAAAGAGCCTTACAAGATATGACCGCTTGCGATTTTGCTTTAAAATATGATGGTTCTAACGAAACTGTTGAAGTAAAATTTGCTGATACATCAATCTTTAATAAAGGAACAACCTCCTTTGCCACCTCTTATTGGGGCGAAAATAAATTGGTGTTTACTAGTGCCAGAGCAGGGGGGATAGTGCTAGACCCCAACAAGCAAGATTCAAGGTATTTGTTAGATTTATATTATGTAAATAACGAAACAGGAGAGTGGGCAGAACTTAAAAATTTTGGACGTCCATTAAACTCATCAGGACATGAGGCGGCAGGTAAATTCTCTAATGAAAATTTTATTTATTTTACCCGTTGGAATGATGAAAAACCATTAGAAAAAAGCATTTATATTGCCCGTCATTTTAACTTAAAATTTTTTGAATCTCAAAAGTTAGACAGTATTGTGAATGAACCAGGTTATGTTAGCATCAACCCTTATTTTGATGACCAAAGCAGATGGTTATATTTTTCGAGTAATAAACCTGGCGGAATGGGCGGAATGGATATTTGGAGGGTGCAAATAGACTCTATGGGTAATCCTATGGGTAAAAGCGAAAATTTAGGTGCACCTGTAAATACCGAATATGATGAAGTAGCTCCATTTTATCACAATGTGGCACGTACCCTCTATTTTAGTTCAAATGGGCACGAAAATTTTGGCGGGTTAGATGTGTTTAAATCCAGTTACGATATTGAATTAAAAGTGTTTAAACAACCAAAAAATATGGGGCAACCTATTAATTCTACTAAAGATGACAGTTACTATATTATTGATGACAATTTAAGAACAGGTTTCCTATCCTCTGACCGAGATATTTGTGAGGCAGACGAAACACCTTACGGCTTATGTGCCAGTTGTTATCACATTTACAACATTAAAATGCCTGATTTAAAATTTAGTATTTCGGGATATGTGTATGATAAAAACACCAATGAAGTGATACCTAATGCTAAAGTTGATTTTAAAGATGTCACTTTTCAATGGCCACACTTTAATATAATGACAGACGAAAACGGATACTACCAACACGATTTAATACAAAATGTTGAAGTGTTTTTAAAAGCCACTAAAAAAGATTATTTTGCTGATGCCAATATTGTATCAACCGTTGGATTAACAGAATCAGAAACCTTTACACAAGATTTTTATTTAGAAAAAATTCCAAAAGGCGAAATTACCATACGTGGAATTGAATATGATTTTGATAAAGCTACGCTTAGACCGCAATCTAAAATTATTTTGGATAGCTTGATTATGTTTTTAGAGTTAAATGATAATATTTCTATTGAAATCCGCTCTCACACCGACCAAAGAGGGTCAGATAGCTATAATTTAAGTTTATCTGAAAGAAGAGCACAAAGTGTAGTTGATTACTTAATAGCACATGGTATATCTAAAGACAGACTAATTGCCAAAGGATATGGAGAAACCGAACCCGCTGAAGTACCAGTGAATGGTGAAATGGTTAAAATGACACAAGAATACATTGATAGTTTACCAACCAAAGAACAAAAAAAAGAAGCCTACCAACGTAACAGACGAACCGCATTTAAGGTTATTAGCCAAGACAATGTAAAGGGTGACTAGCAGTAAATACATAACAGGCGTAATCAACCATCCCGACACATATCCGGACGATTACTACCCAGCCTGTCCCG
>CAYQRJ010000008.1:21779-23904 GCA_964419855.1 uncultured Crocinitomix sp. | reverse complement strand
TTTTATTTGATGGAGGCATTACAAAGTCAGCATGAGCAGGTAATACAGAATGAAACCCACCAGTTTGTGTACCAGAACCTGTAGTTAAATTAGGAACAGTTAATGAAATCATTTGTGCATTAACATCACCTGCTAACATAGCATTTCGGTCTAAAACAAAGCAATCTGCCCCACTTTTATTTGCGGTAAGGTAATAACCATCATGCCAAATTCCATATTTAGGGTAATCTGGTAAACTTGTCATGCTATACTCCCAAACGTAATAAGCACCAGTTGGATCATTGGTTTGAGATACTGCCATAGATAAAGAATTTCCATTACCAAATCCACTAATAAACCATCTATCAGCATATCTATCGTACATTACTATTGGGTCACCACTATTTGATGTAATAATTGTACTTAAAGCACTTGGTCCCCAAACAGAAACGCCTGTTTTATCAAATATTTGAATACTTGAATTAACCATTTGTACATAGTGATTTGGTCCAACCGCTCCAGAAGGGTCTGGTGGAAAACCTAAACCTGATACTACACCATTAAAATTTTGAATTGGTGCTTTATTATATTGTTCTCCTTGTGTTTTTTGCCAAACAGGGTCGTTACCATGTGGGTAAGCATTAGGGTTAGTGTATTTTTGGCGTCTCATGTCATTTTTAGACTCAAATTCACCACTTTTTGTATCGTAAGTAGGTTCTACTGGTGTAATATCTCTTAATGCAGGTGTAACATAAAATGTGTCTGCATAAATTGCCCAGTTAAAAGTGCTTTGTGCTGAGGATTGCTGAGCAAAACTCATTAATGAGCTACTCACAAAAAATCCAAATAATAGTTTTTTCATATTCTTATATTTGTCAATAATTTTGATAAAGATACAATCTTTTATAAAAAAAACAGACTAAATTATCAAAGTATATTGTACTCCTAAGTATAAAATGTTACTTTTGTTAAAAAATAAATTGCCAAATAAAATTAAACATATTGCCATTATTGGTGGAGGAGCTGCTGGATTTTTTACTGCCATTAATTGTAAAATAAACTTCCCAAATTATAAGGTTAGCATTTACGAAAAAAGTAACAAAGTATTGTCAAAAGTTAAAGTATCAGGAGGTGGACGTTGTAATGTTACTAATGCTACTTTTTCAATAGCTGAATTGGCAAAAAATTACCCTAGAGGAAATAAATATTTAAAAAAGGTATTTTCTCAGCTTAATCCCAAACAAACCATTGAGTGGTTTGAAAGTAGAGGTGTTCCTTTAGTGACTCAAGATGATAACTGTATTTTTCCTCAATCGCAAAGTTCACAATCTATTATTGATTGTTTTTTAACTGAATGTAAAAGGTTAGATATCACTATTCTTTTAAAACATCAATTAACTAACATTAATCCCAATATTGAGGGATTTAGTTTAACTTTTAAAGATGCGCCAATAATTAATGCTAACAAAGTAATTGTAACCATAGGCGGACAACCAAAAATTAATGGTTTATCTTTTTTGCACAATATAGGGCACACTATTAAATCGCCTGTTCCTTCTTTGTTTACGTTTAATATGCCAAATGAGGACATTACAAAATTAATGGGTATTGTGGTAGAAACAGCTCAAGTTAAAATTCAATCTACCAAATTAGTGGATGAAGGAGCTTTACTAATTACACATTGGGGAATGAGTGGACCTGCTATTTTAAAATTATCGGCTTGGGGCGCAAGAGTTTTAGCAGAAAAAGAGTATCAATTCAATATTCAAGTTAATTGGTTAAAACAATTTAATTATGACGAGTTAAGAGATGAGTTGTTAAAGGAAATTAACCGACATCAACATAAAAAAATAGGTAATCAAAAAATTGTTGTTTTGCCAACACGATTATGGAACTTTTTAATTGGTAAAATCAATTTGAATTTGAATAAAAAGTGGGGTGAAATATCTAAAAAAGAGTTCAATAGACTGGTTGATGTGTTGCAAAATGATGTTTATAAGGTTGAAGGTAAAACCACTTTTAAAGAAGAATTTGTAACCTGTGGCGGTGTTTGTTTGTCGGAGGTTAATTTTAACACTATGGAATCTAAAAAGTTTAAAGGATTGTATTTTGCAGGAGAGGTTTTAGATGTAGATGGCATTACAGG
>CAYQRJ010000008.1:17817-21679 GCA_964419855.1 uncultured Crocinitomix sp. | reverse complement strand
ATGCTCAATTTGGCTAATTTCCCCCAACTCTAACATATCTCCTAAAATTGCCAGTTTATTAGAGTGATTAATCATTTTAAAACTCTGTAAAGCGGACATCATTGAGGTTGGATTAGCATTATAGCAATCAACAATTAAAGTATTTTTATTGGTTTTTGTTACTTGAGATCGATTATTAGACGGCTTATAATTAGACAAAGCTAAATTTATTTGTTCGGATGGTACTTTAAAGTAATTACCTACACAAATTGATGCCAAAAAATTAGTGAAATTATACTCCCCTACCAAATGAGTTTTTATTAAATTAGATTGATAATCACCCGACTGCCATTTAAAATTAACAAATGGTGTAAGTTCTATTAACTCCCCTACTACATCTGCTTCATTATTTTGATTTGAATAAGTAGAATAATCAACTTTAGGCAAATGCGACATTAAAATCTCATCATCTTTATTAATAAAAATACACCCCTTATTTGACACTATAAAGTCATATAACTCAAGTTTTGTTTTTAATACCCCTTGATAAGAGCCAAATCCTTCAATATGTGCCGTTCCAATA
This sequence comes from uncultured Crocinitomix sp., assembly GCA_964419855.1. Lineage (GTDB taxonomy): Bacteria > Bacteroidota > Bacteroidia > Flavobacteriales_D > Crocinitomicaceae > Putridiphycobacter. The sequence goes on along the minus strand of CAYQRJ010000008.1, from coordinate 21,117 downwards.
TTGGTAATTATGCCGTGGGTTGGTTCAGCAATTTTAACCAACTCCTTAATATCACCAGGTTTATTTGCCCCCATCTCTATAATAGCTATTTGATGAGATGAATTTAGATGAAGCAATGTAAAAGGTACCCCCAAATGATTATTTAAGTTTCCTTGTGTTACCAACACCTTATATTTTTGTTTTAAAACTTCTCCCATCAACTCTTTGGTTGTGGTTTTACCATTACTACCTGTTATACCTATAATAGGTATATTAAATTGCTTGCGGTGATAATTGGCTAATAATTGTAAAGTATTCAAAACTGAATCTACTAAAATACAACGTTCATTACTAGCAAACTCTTGTTCATCTACCACCACATAAGAGCAACCGTTTTGTAACGCTTGTAGTGCATATTGATTACCATTAAAATTCTCACCTTTTAAAGCGAAAAAGATAGTATTTTTTTTAAGTTGTCTAGTATCTGTACAAATTCCTTTAGATTGAATAAATAATTGATGAAGTTGAGCAATTTGCATATAAATTAGTTTTAAACAAATGTAAAAAAGATGTCAATATCAAAAAAATAAAATACATTCAGTTATTCACAGTTAATTTATAATAACCTTAAAAATATTTACTAAAAATATCATTCAAATAATCGGGGCAATGGCAAGGACGCATTGTTTTTTTATTTACAAATACCAATTTAGTATATCCTACATTTAAAAGATCACCTTGCTCATTGTAAATTTCGTAGTCAAACTCAATTTTAACAGATGGTTTATTTTTAATAATGGTTTTAATAGTAATTAAATCATCATACAAAGCAGGTTTTAAATATTTAACTGTTAAATTTGCTACAGGAAGCATAAAGCCCCTTTCCTCAATTTCTTTATAACTTGTTCCAATACTTCTTAACGTTTCTACACGTCCAATTTCATAAAACTGAGGATAATTACCATAATAACAGTATCCCATTTGGTCTGTTTCTGCGTATCTAATTCTAACTTTATGCTCGTGTGTGTACATTTTTACGATATTTTGGGTATAATCGGGCATAATTTATAATTTTTTTTCGATTAACAAGCATTTTTTTAATTAAATTTTATTATTTTTAGACAAGTAAAAAATTTTAAAAAAACAATAGGTAATAAATTTTTTTTTAAACTTTTTTATTCCAATATTTGTTCACTGATTTAAATGTAAACAATTTAATGTTGATATCTAAGTCATTACAGCAAAAAAAAGAATTTTAATTTATAAACCATATAACGTAGATGAAAAATAAGAAGAACCACGAGTCAATATGGGCTAATTGCTTAAAAGTAATAAAAGACAATGTATCATTACAATCTTTTAAAACTTGGTTTGAGCCAATTAAACCTATTAGATTCAAGTCAGATGTACTGACATTACAGGTTCCTTCACATTTTTTTTATGAGTGGTTGGAAGAACATTATATAGACTTATTAAAAAAAGTCATTAAAAAGGAAATTGGAGCAGATGCTAAACTAGAGTATTCTATTGTACTAGATAGAAATACATCTAGCAAAAAAGCACCTTACACTGTTAATTTGCCAACTTCAAACAAAAAAAGTTTGTCAAATTCACCAGTTTCAATGCCTTTGAACGCGAGTGAGAATCAAATTAAAAATCCGTTTATTATTCCCGGATTAAAAAAAGTTAATGTTGATTCAAACTTAAATCCAACTTACACATTTGATAATTTTGTAGAAGGAGACTGTAATAGATTGGCAAGAAGTGCCGCTTTTGCTGTATCAAACAAACCAGGTGGAACCGCTTTTAATCCTTTATTACTTTACGGAGGAGTTGGACTTGGAAAAACTCACTTAGCTCATTCAATAGGAATAGGCGTTAAAAACAATTTCCCTAACAAAATTGTATTGTATGTTAATGCAGAGGTATTTACCCGTCAGTTTATTGACTCTATAAAAAATCACACTACCAACGATTTTATTAATTTTTATAAATTAATGGATGTGTTAATTATTGATGATGTTCAATTTTTTGCCGGTAAAGAAAAAACACAAGATGCTTTTTTCCATATTTTTAATCACTTACACCAAACAGGCAAACAAATTGTCTTAACATCAGACAAAGCACCTGTTGATATGAAAGGGGTTGAACAACGTTTATTATCAAGATTCAAATGGGGATTGTCAGCAGATTTACAAGCGCCAGGATTAGAAACCAGAATTGCCATTCTTAAAAAGAAAATTTACGGTAACGGTATTGAAATTTCAGATGAAGTATTAGAATACTTGGCTTACGGAATAAATACTAACGTGCGTGAAATGGAAGGAGCTTTAACATCTATTATTGCTCAAGCTACATTAAACAAAAAAGCCATTACCATAGATTTAGCTAAAAAAATGATTGACAAATACGTTAAAGTATCTGCACGTGAAGTCTCTATGGATTACATTCATAAAATTGTTTGCGATTACTTTAACCTACCAATCGAATTATTAAAATCTAAAACACGTAAACGAGAAGTGGTGCAAGCCCGTCAAATTGCTATGTTCTTTGCTAAAAAGATGACCAAATGGTCGTTGGCAAGTATTGGTGCGCAATGTGGTGGAAAAGATCACGCTACTGTTTTACATGCTTGCAGAACAGTTAACAACTTATCTGAAACCGATAAACAGTTTAGAGGTTATTTAGAAGATTTAGAAAAGAAACTAAACGTTAATTAAAATAATTACTAAAATCCCTCTTATTTTTTAAGGGGGATTTTTATTTTAAAGATGTCTGAAATTAAAAAAATATTAATGGTTTGCTTGGGTAACATTTGTCGCTCGCCATTAGCTGATGGTTTACTTAGGCAAAAAGTTGAAAAAGAAAAATTAAATGTAGTTGTTGACTCTTGTGGCACATCTAATTATCACATTGGCGAACCACCAGACGAAAGAATGATAGCAACTGCCAAAAAACACAATTACGACATCTCTAATTTACGAGCTCGGCAGTTTACTCAACAAGATTTTAAAGATTTTGATGTGATTTATGTAATGGACACATCAAACTACAATAACGTAATAGCCATAGCAAAATCTGATACAGACAAAAATAAAGTAAAGCTATTTTTAAATGAACTTCACCCCCACTCCAACATGGCTGTACCCGACCCTTATTTTGGTGGCGAACAAGGATTTGAAGAGGTGTTTAATTTAGTAGATAAAACCACCGACATAATCATTGATAAATTAAAACAATGAGTGGTACATTATACATTATTCCTATCCCCATAAGCGACACGTCTCCTAAAAAAGTGTTGTCAGAACATACTATTAGTAT
>CAYQRJ010000008.1:0-17717 GCA_964419855.1 uncultured Crocinitomix sp. | reverse complement strand
AAAAAAGCACATCAAAAAAACATTAATGTGGTGTCTTTAATCGGTCCTAGCTCTATATTTTTAGCCTTAGCTACTTCAGGTTTAAATGGTCAAGGATTTACTTTTAACGGCTATTTACCAAAAAATGAAAATGAACGTATTAAAAAGATAAAACAACTTAATCAAACCATTAAACAAACAGGGTTTGCTCAAATTTTTATTGAAACACCCTATCGTAATCAAGCCATGTTTAACGATTTAATTAAACATAGTTTTAATGATGTTTTACTTACCGTTGCTGAGGACATTACAGGTGATAATGAATGGATAAAAACCAAATCAATTAATGAGTGGAAAAAACAAAAAAAACAACTCCCTAAAATTCCTTGTGTGTTTATTTTAGGAAATTAAATCAATATTTTATGATAGATGCCGAATTAAAAATGCTTTCTACATCAATTAATAATGTACTCCATAAAATTGAAGGATTAAGCAAACAGCAATTAAACGACATACCCAAAGGATTTTCAAATAATATCATTTGGAATGTAGGTCATTTATTAGTAACACAAAAATTATTAATCTATGGTTTATCAGGCAATAATATAGATTTGAAAGATGATTTTGTTGCTCATTATAAAAAAGGTTCTAAACCTTTATACAAAGTAGAAGATGATGAAATTAATTTTATCAAAACGCAACTCAAAGAGTTTATCAAGAATTTTAAAAAAGACATCTCAAAACAATTATTTAAGGAATATCAAATTTACCCCACATCATACAACTTTGAAATAACTAACTTTAATGAAGCTTTGGTTATGGTAAACTTGCATTATGGCTTACATTTTTCAACCATCTTAAAATTATTAAAAACAATTTAATTTTAAATTAAAATTGAACAATAACCAATTATCATATCAATTTTCATCTCTCCGAGATATTTGAACTGCTTCATAGTGATAATCAACATAATATTTGATGATGATTGGCAGTTTTAAACAACATTATTTTTTTTATCTTTATAGCATAAAAAAATCCATACATTATGAATAATTCATTTATTAAGCAATTATTAATTAGTTTTTCTTTTTTAATTATTAGCATAGGACACCCCTCTTTTGCATCTACTCCCCAATCTAACCATCAGCATCAATCAGAACAAGTTAAAACAGAACACCATCAACCTGAAGTCCACCACGAACACCATACTGATGTTAGCCCTCTACTGTTTATTATTTTTGCTTTATTGGTAGGAGCAGGAACAAGATATTTTTTCGCCAAAGTTGGCTTACCTTATACAGTTTTACTCCTGCTAATAGGAATAATAATGGGTATTTTTGGCAGACAAGATTTTTTTCATGATTTAACCCTTTTTAATCAAACATTTGATTTTTCAATTATTGACAAATCTATTAATTGGGCAGCCCACATTGACCCTCATTTAATACTCTACATCTTTTTACCAATTTTAATTTTTGAGGCAGCTTTTGCTATGGATGTACACGTATTTAAAAAAACGTTTACTAACTCAACATTGTTAGCTGTACCCGGAATTTTAATTGCCATTTTTTTAACCGCAGGATTAATTGGGGGAGTTGTTTATCTTGGATTAGGTCTTACAACTTGGTCGTGGGAAATTACATTACTTTTTGGAGCAGTTATTAGTGCCACTGACCCTGTTGCCGTGGTATCTATTTTAAAAGAGTTAGGAGCAAGTAAAAAATTAAGCACTTTAATTGAAGGAGAATCATTACTGAATGACGGAACTGCTATAGTAATTTTTATGGTAATATTTTTAGGAATTTCTGGTGAAGGATTATCCTATTCTCCAGTTTTAGAATTTTTTAGAGTATCCTTTGGAGGGGTATTAGTGGGATATTTAATTGGTAAAATTGCCTTGTTTTGGATAAAACAAGTTTTTAAAGATATGCTGGTAGAATCTACCATCATTATAGTATCTGCTTATTTTGTGTTTTTTATTTGCGAAAATGTTTTTGGTGTGTCAGGAGTTTTAGGTTTAGTTACTTTGGGGGTAATGATGGCTGGACCAGGTAGAACGAAAATTACTCCACAGGTACAACATTTTATACACGAATTTTGGGAATTTACTGCCTTTGCTGCTAATACTTTAATATTTTTAATTGTTGGTGTGGTAATAGCCGAACGAACAGTTTTTACAATGAATGATGTTTGGATGTTATTATTGGTTTATGTAATTATTCATTTAGCTCGAATTGTTGTTATTGCCGTATTATTTCCAATCATGAAAAAAAGTGGCTATGGAATAACAATTACAGACTCAAAAGTACTATGGTGGGGCGCATTAAGAGGAGCTATTGGATTGGCGTTAGCTTTAATTGTAGAATCAAGCCCTTACATTGACCAAACCATTAGAGAACAATTTTTATTTTTAATTGCAGGAACAGTAACTTTAACCTTATTAATTAATGCAACTACAATGAAATCGGTTGCCAATATGTTAGGACTCACCAAAGTATCTCCAGAAAAGCAATATGCCTTAGAACAAGCCGAATTATTTGTGGACACAAGTACAGATAAAGCCATAAAACGTTTAAAGGACAACCGATTTTACAAACGTGCCAACTTTAATCAAGTTGAAAAATACGTAGCTTTTGACTTACCTGAAAGGCAAGTAGATTTAAACTTATCTACTCAAGAGTTTGAATTGAGAAGACGTGTTTTAGAAAAAGAAAAGAGTAGTTATTGGCATCAATTTGAAGAAGGAACACTTGGTGGACAAGCCTACAATATGTTAGTGAATGAGGTCAATGAAATTTTAGATGCTAATGGAGAAATTGCCTTGTCAGACCGTAAAGATTTAGAAGATTTATTGAGTACAAGAACTAAAATGAAAACATCTAAATTGGCATTTTTATTTAAAAAAGCTAACCTCAAAAAACTTTACACCTCTTTTGATATGGCTATGGCGTTTTATAATGCTCAAATAGATTGCGAAAAAATGATAGCCAGTAAAGAAATTAGTGCAGAGGAAAAGGAAAGAGGAATGCTAGAAGAAGTTGAATTTGAAATTGAAGAAAATAAAATTCAGGCCCTTACATATTTAAGAAACTTTAAAAATGAATTTCCAGACATTTATAAAGACATTGCCACAAAAAAAGCTATGCTAATTGTATTAAATCAAGAAAAAAAGACCATTAAACGCTTATTTAAACAAGGCAGAATAACAGCTGATGAAAAAGCCAAAATGACTGCCATGGTGGACAATAAAATTAACAGAATTTTTAGATAATGATTTCAAACACCCCCAACTTTATTACAAAATAATTCAAAAACAACCCCAACTTTGTTACAAAATTATTATATTCGTAGAAAAACATACTAAAAAATGGACTTTAAAAGGCACATTATAAAACAATTAACAAAATGGAAAGAAAATCCTAACAGTAAACCTTTAATTTTAAGAGGTGCTAGACAAGTTGGTAAAACCACATTAATTCATCATTTTTCTAAAAATTTTAACCATTACATTTATTTGAATTTAGAAAAAAATAAAGACCTTAATTATTTTAATCAATATGATGACATAAAAAGTATAGTGGAAACATTATTTCTTAATTTTAATATTCCTATTTCAGAAATAAATCAAACTCTCCTATTTATTGATGAAATACAAGAATCACCAAAAGCCATAAAGTTACTAAGATATTTTTATGAAGATTTTCCAAAATTAAAAGTTGTTTCAGCTGGCTCATTACTAGAGTTTGCTTTGCGACACGTCAAAAACTTTCCTGTTGGTAGAATTGAATACCTTTACTTGCATCCTTTAAACTTTGAAGAGTTTTTAATGGCTTCAAATCAAAAATTAGGATATGAACAGTTAAATATAGTTCCTTTAAAAAAAACAGCTCATCAATTTTTAATGGATAAATTTCATCAATTTGCAATTATGGGAGGAATGCCTGAAATTATAAAAACATTTTTAACCCATAACAGTTACACTGAATTACCTAAAGTATATGAAAGTATTTGGGAGTCTTACAAAAATGATGTAGAAAAATATAGCACAAATCATACTGAACAAAAAGTAATTAAACACATTATAAACGTTGCTCATTTGTATTTAGATGAAAGAATAAAGTTTCAAAATTTTGGAAAATCTAATTATAAATCTCGTGAGGTTGGAGAAGCATTTAGACATTTAGATGATGCTAAAATTATTCAACTCATCTACCCTACAACCTCCTTTAAACCTCCATTAAAACCTGATATAAAAAAATCACCCCGACTACAGTTTTTAGATACAGGTTTAATTAATTATTCAAATCAAATTCAAGCACAACTAATTGCTTTAAAAGATTTAAGCTATGCCTATCAAGGTAAACTAATACCTCATATTTTTACTCAAGAACTAATCTCTTTAAACACCATTAAATATAATAAACCTATGTTTTGGGTTAGAGATAAAAAAGGATCATCAGCAGAAATAGATTTGATTTATCAACATGAGGAGATAGCAATTCCTATCGAAATAAAATCTGGAAAAACAGGTACTCTTAAATCATTACATTTATTTATTGATCAAGTTGAACATCATTATGCTGTTAGAGTTTACGGTGGTGAATTTTTAGTTGAAAAAACAAAAACACCAAGCGGAAAGCCTTATGTTTTAATGAATTTACCTTACTTTGTTGGAACTAAATTAAAAGAATACATTAATTGGTTTGTAAAAAACCACTAAAAATAGATGTTATGGAAAATCATTCAGAAAAAAACTACAAACAACTGCCCGTTTATAAAAAAGCAATGGAAATTGTTGACATTGTTGACGGCATAGTTACAATAGTTTTTAAATCAGACAAAAAAGAAACTAAAAATAATGATTTCTCATTTAAAATAATAGAAGAAACAGCAAAGCAGATGTTTCAAAACGCTATAATTTTACCTGCTAAAATTGCTGCAGCAGAAGGAGGAGATACCTATGATATTAGAATGCAAAATGCTGCTATAATACGAAAAGCAGGACTAGAATTAATTACAGAAGCTCACGCATTTGAACTATTTAACTATAAAGAAGTAGAATATTTAGAGTTATTAATTGATGAAGTCGATAATTTTAGAATTTTGTTTGCTGAGTGGGTTAAAACTTTTAATCCCAATAACCACATTATTGACCATTGGGGATTATTTAATCCTCCTAGTATTGATTATAACGACCACGACACAGATGATGATATTCCTTTTAATTAAAAAATTATGATAGATGTGATTCTCTTTATTATTGGAATTATATTAATAGTTGCTTTTTTTATTTTCTTAATAAAAGATTACATCAATAATAGAAAAACTGTAATTTTATTAAAATCAAAATTATTCAAATATTTTGTTTCTTTTTTTGGTATAATTATTATAGCATTAATAACTGTTAACTTTGTTAAACCTCATACAACATCATTAACACCAAACCAACAAATTCAATATGGAAATAAATACAAAAATTATTTACTTGCTGCAAGTGGTTACAATTATTTTTTAAAAGAAAATCCTGATAACTTTCAATTAAATTATAAATACATTAATTGTTTTTATGAACAAATTAAAGTATTTAACGGAGAACGAAAAACAACTTACGAACAAGCCATAGAAAAAGTTAAAGAGTCTCATCAGTTTTATGAATCTATTAATTATTACCATCATATTATTGATAAAGAAACAGATATTAAAATGCTTGACATTGCTCATTTATTTTTAACTTATAATTTTTTAAACACAAATGACCTTGATTTAGCAGAGTTTCATTTTAAAAATATATTTAATAAAAATAGACCTTTTTATAATTTTATTGAAGGATATTATCACTATAAAATACCTAGTAATGTAGAGTTAAAAACAATTACATCATTACTTAATAAGAGTATTGATGAAGATATAGCAGTAAAACATTCAGTTGAAATACTCAGTGAAATATACTATAGTCATACTGATAATTCAAAATTAAATCTTTTAATTGAAAACCAAAAAACAGAAAGTTTTGTTCCATTTTACATCAAGCGAATGTATTATTTATCAAACTATAAATACATTAGTTATTTCTTTTTATTGATAAAACATGATTTTTCAAATGCTTATTGGTTAGGTGCTATTTTCGCCTTTATAATTAGCTTAATTTGGATTATTTATTTAAAAGGAATTGATATTTTTGAAAAAGATAAATGGTATCAATTATCACTAGTGTTCCTATTAAGTTGTTTTAGTATTTACTTAATATACCCCTATCATGATTACATATTAAACTGGTTAAATTATAAAGCTTCAGACAATTGGTTAAGCCAATTTATCTTAGATTTTGTTTCAATAGGAGTAATAGAAGAAATTGTTAAAATCATTCCTGTTTTAATTATTTTAAAATTTACAAAATTTATTAATGAACCTTATGATTACATTCTCTATGCATCTGTATCTGCACTTGGATTTGCTTTTATTGAAAATTTACAATATTTAGCTGAAACATCAATAAATAATATCAATGCAAGGCTTTTATTTGCTGCTGTTGGACATATGTTTTTTACTTCAATTTGGGCATATTTAATGCTTTTGGCTAAATATTACTATCGATTTAAATATAAAATGATTATAATGTTTTTACTTGGATGGATTTTAGCCGCTTTAGCTCATGCCTTTTATGATTTTTGGCTTATTCATTTTGACAATCAAAACTATCATCAATTAACAACTATTTTCTTAATTTTAAGTGTTCAAGTATGGGCTATAATGAAAAATAATGCTTTAAATATTTCAAACTATTATAAAACCAACATTCATGTTGACAATGAAAAAATGAACTTCTTTTTAATCACATCACTTTGGGTTGTTTTTATGAGTTCTTTTGTTACTGTTTCCTTTATAAATGGTCAAGAATATGGTTATAGTTTTTTATTATCAAATTTGTTTTCATATTTCTTTTTTATTATTTATCTATCATTTACGTTTAGTAAATATGAAATTATAAGAGGACACATAAAAAAATTAAACCCTACAAAAAACTTTTTATTTTTTAAACAATCTGTAAAAAAAGATATTTTAACAAACTGTAAATCTATTACTCTATTTAAAACAAGAGTTAATCATCTTGATTATGTTACTGAAGCCAATTACAAATATGACATTTTACCTTTAAAAGGAGAAATAATTGAAAAACTAATAATTGATAAAAATCCAATATATTATTTAGTTAAAACCCACACAACTCTCAACTTAAATAAATACAATAACAATTATATCGTTATTTATAAACAAAAAGCAAAGACTAATAATAAAAATAAAATCCTAGTCAAGGTGTTATTGATAAATCCTCACATCAATTTAAAAACAAATACATATAAAAAATCAGATTTTAAATTGCTAGGCTATTCAATTTTACAAATTAATAATGATTAATGCTGATTACAACTTAATTAGTAATATAACGACCACGCCCCAGATGATGCTATTCCTTTTAACACAGATGATTTTTTTGAAGATTTGGAGTAAAAAAAAGGAGTTAATTTCTCAATTAACTCCTCCAATTAAACTTTTAATTAATGAAAGTTTTTTTGTTAGCCTTCTTCTATAGCTGCTAAATATCTTTCGGCATCCAAAGCAGCCATACATCCTGTTCCTGCAGCTGTTATGGCTTGTCTGTAAACATGGTCAGCAGCATCTCCACCAACAAAAACACCTTCAACACTTGTTTTAGCAGTTCCTGGAATATTTTTTATATATCCAGTTTCATCTAACTCCAAGTAATCTTTAAAAATATCTGTATTAGGTTTATGTCCAATAGCTATAAAAACGCCTGTACAAGCAATTTCTTTTTTATCATTGGTTTTATTATTTACTACCCTTACACCTGTCACAACGTTTCCGTCACCTAATACTTCATCAATTTCAGTATTAAACAACACTTCAATTTTAGAATTATTCATCACCCTATTTTTCATTATTTTAGATGCTCTAAACTCATCTCTACGAACAAGCATTGTAACTTTATTACAAATATTAGCTAAATATCCTGCTTCCTCACAAGCCGAATCTCCTGCTCCAACAATCACCACGTCTTGTCCTCTGTAAAAGAATCCATCACAAACTGCACAAGCCGAAACTCCTCCGCCATTTTTTAAATAATGCTGTTCAGATTCTAATCCTAAATATCTAGCTGAAGCTCCAGTAGAAATAATAACTGTATCGGCATGAATTTCAGTTCCATCTTCAGTCCAAACTTTATGCGGTAAAGATGAAAAATCAACTTTATCAATAAATCCATCTCTGATATCAGCATCAAACCTTTTAGCCTGTGCTTCTAATTGTATCATCATTTCAGGCCCTGTAACTCCATCAGGATAACCAGGGAAATTTTCTACTTCATTGGTTGTTGTTAATTGACCTCCTGGCTGCATTCCTTTATATAAAACAGGGTTCATACTTGCTCTTGCTGCATAAATAGCCGCAGTATAACCAGCTGGTCCAGAACCTATAATTAAACATTTTACTTTTTCTATATCGCTCATTGTATCTTTTTTTCTTGATTGAACGCAAATATAAATCATTTTAATTAAAACAGTTTGTGATTTATGTTCCATTTTAACAAAAAATAATAGTTAGGAATTAAAGAATGATTGCTAAATATTTTTATTTTCAATATAAAGGACGTATTTTTGCAAAAATTATAGCAATAATAACAATGATAGACCAAAGTTTATTTGAAGAAAAAAAGTTGTATCCATTTCAAAAAGAGGTAGTTGATAAAATTATTTCTAATATTGATGCCAAAGATGAAAATTACAATCTTTTGTTTCAATTACCAACAGGAGGAGGAAAAACAGTTATTTTTTCAAATATTGCTAAAGAATATATTAAAAATCATAAGAAAAAAGTTTTAATTCTTACCCATAGAATTGAATTATGTGTACAAACATCTAAACAACTTAGCGCATTAGGCATCAAAAACAAAGTTATTAATTCACTGGTTAAACATTTAAACGACCAAGATGAATATGAAACTTTTACTGCTATGGTTGAAACGCTAAACAATCGTTTGCAAGATGATAAAGATTTTATTAAAGGCGTTGGTTTAGTTATTGTTGATGAAGCTCATAATAACTCTTTTAGAAAAATTTTTCAGTACTTTGAAAATGTAAATATTTTGGGGGTTACAGCTACCCCACTTAGTTCAAATAAAGCTTTGCCATTAAATGATAATTATGATGAATTAATTGTAGGACACAGTATAAAATCTTTAATTGAAGCAAATTATTTAGCTGAAGCAGAAACATTTACTTATGATGTTAATTTACACGGATTAAAAATTGGTTCAAACGGAGATTTTACAATTAGTTCCTCAGATAAAGTTTACAGCAACTACTTTATGCAAGAAAAGCTATTATTTGCTTATGAAGAAATTGCCGTTGGACGTAAAACTTTAATTTTTAATAGTGGAATTGAATCTTCAAGAGCAGTTTACACCTTGTTCAAAAAGCACAACTACCCTATTCGCCATTTGGATAGTACTTATAGCGATACAGATAGAAAAGATATTTTAAAATGGTTTAAAGAAACCAAAGGGGCGGTTTTAACCTCTGTTGGTATTTTAACTACTGGATTTGATGAACCAACTGTTGAAACTATTATTTTAAATAGAGCCACCCGTTCTTTAACCCTTTATCATCAAATGATTGGTAGAGGTTCAAGAATTTTAAAAAATAAAAAGAACTTTCAAGTTATTGATTTAGGAAACAATGTAAGACGATTTGGCTATTGGCAAGAATACATTGATTGGCAAGAAGCTTTCCAATATCCAGATAGATTTTTAGAAGCCCGATTAAGTGAAGAAGATGATTTAATCTTTGAAGCTGAATACGAAATATCAAGAGGTTTAAAAGCTAAATTAAAAAATCCAGATAAAATTGAAAAATTTTCAATGAAAGAGGTATATGACCAATGTATTGAAGATGGACTTAAAGGAAAAGCTGCTGTTGATGTGTCTATGGATAATCATTTTGAAGTGATTAAAGAAAATTCTGAAGATGTATATGATGGCTTAAATTTACAACAAGAGTTACAAGACGATATTGAAAGAAGATTAAAACATTACACCAAATGTATCACTAAAGCTACTGATGCTTACTTAAAATGGCTAATGGAAACCTACAACCGTCAATTGTCGCAAAAATTAAGAGCAGAATTACCTGCTGAATAGTTTTTTTCTATTGAAAGCAAATATTAATAGAAAACCAATTCCACCCTAAACGTTTTTTTGAAATAATACCTAAGAGAAAATCTTTTTTTATAACCATAATTTTGATGCGAAATTTTAAAATTCTTAGGAATACCATTAGATTGGTTTTATTTTTTTAAATTTAAAAAAATTGTATCAATTAGTCAGTTCTCCAATTATTGGAGGACAGGAAGATATTTTATTTTTTTTGAATAAAAAAATAAAATTGTATCAATTAGTCAGTTCGAGTGATTTTATTTTTTTGGATAAAAAATAAAATTGTATCGAGAACAAGCTACGGAGTCATCAATCCGCTATGTTCTCGATACAATTTCAAAGGAAATACTATCGTATTTCCTTTAAAATCACTCGAACTGACGCTAGAATTTGGTTATGTCATAGAAATCGAACTGACGCTAACATTTATTCCATTAAAGCTACTCTATATCACCTAAAAGACAGAGAATTGAGCTTACTTTTTTACATAAAAACAAGCCATTTACCAGAATGTTCTCGATACAATTTTCGGTGACAATTTATTTAGGATGCTATTGATAGAAAACATTACTTTGTTAATAAATCAACTGAATATTTTTAATTATTAAGTCCAATAATTCTAAAAATATTTTAAATTTGTCGTCATTAATTAAAAAAACAACAATAAAAATGAACGTACCTGCAGATTTAAAATACACAAAAGACCACGAATGGATTAAAATTGATGGAGATATAGCTACAATTGGAATAACAGACTTTGCTCAAGGCGAATTAGGAGATATTGTTTATGTTGAAATTGAAACAGAGGGTGAATCTTTAGATAAAGAAGAAGTGTTTGGTTCGGTTGAAGCCGTTAAAACAGTATCTGATTTATTTATGCCTGTGAGTGGAGAAGTCATTGAATTTAATGAAGAATTAGAATCAACTCCAGAAGCTGTTAATGAAGACCCTTACGGTAAAGGTTGGATGATAAAAGCTAAAGTTTCTGATGCTTCAGAATTAGATGATTTATTATCTGCTGATGCTTATAAAGAGTTAATTGGATAATTTTTTGAACCTTTTATAAATTCATTTGTAATAAACAACAAAATCAATGTTTATAACATTTTAAAGAATTTATGTGTAATTTTGGTAAGATTTTTGTATCTTTACCAAGCAAAACTAATCTATTATGGAAGTAAAAAAATCAAAAGGAGCCAACTTAGAAAATAAACTATGGGCGTTTAAAGGATTGGGGCTAATTGTATCTGCCGCTTTAGTACTTATGGCGTTTACCTATAAAACGGTATATTTTAAACCAATACCTAAAGAAAAAGTGGATGTCATTAAACATAATGATGATGATCAAATTTTTGAAATTCAAGAATTAGAAACACCACCGCCACCTCCACCTGCTCAACTACCTCCTCCAGTTATTGAAGAGGTAGAAGAGGTTGAAGATGACGTTGAGGTTCCACCAGTTGAAACCATTGATGAATCTTTACAAGATGAAGTGGAAATTCCTGAAGAAGAACCTGAAGTAATTGAAGCTCCTGTAATTGTAGATGTAGCAGAAGTTGATCCTTCTTTCCCTGGTGGTGAAGCAGCCATGAACAAATTTATTAATGAAAACTTTAAATATCCTGAAATATCAAGAGAGATGGGAGAACAAGGTAAAGTTTATGTTCAGTTTGTTGTTTATAAAGATGGTAAAATTAAAGATGTAAAAATTATTAAAGGAGTATCTCCTGCCATTGACAGAGAAGCCATTAGAGTAGTTAAAAAAATGCCTGCATGGCAACCGGGTGAACAAGCTGGTAAAAAAGTAAATGTTAGATTTATTATTCCAATTAATGTAAAATTAGGATAATGAACTTGTAAATAATTTTTAAATCCTCTCTCCTTTTTGGGGAGAGGATTTTTAATTTAAAAACACTAATAATGTATGTTAAATAAAATTTTAAACGAAACCTTAACAATTGATAAAAATTTAATTCTTAAATTAATCTCTTTTATTGATTTAACAACTTTAAATGACACAGATAATAAAAAGACAGTTTTAAAATTGGTGGATAAAGCCAATGAAGGATTTAATAATACGCATCCAGCTGCTGTTTGTGTATTTTCTAATTTTGGAGATTTAGTTAAACAACATATCAAACCTAACATAAATGTAGCTGTGGTGTCAACCTGTTTTCCTACTGGTCAAACCCTTACTCAAGCCAAACTTTACGAAATTGAATTGGTTAACAAAACCAAAGTTGATGAAGTAGATATTGTAATTAATAGAGGTGAATTTTTAGATGGCAACCTTGACTACATAATCCATGAAATAACTGAAATTAGAAAACGATTACCAAAAAAACATCTAAAAGTTATTTTAGAAACAGGCGAATTAGAAACTGATGAAGATATTTTAGTAGCCTCTAAATTAGCTATGGAAGCGGGAGCAGATTTTATCAAAACATCTACAGGAAAAGCCTCTGTTGGTTCAACACCTCAAGCAGTTTATTTAATGTGTCAAGAAATTAAACGATTTTACATTGAAACTGGAAAAAAAATAGGAATAAAACCTGCTGGAGGCATTAGAACTTTGGAGGACGCCATACAACTATATAAAATTGTTAAATCTGTTTTAGGTGATGAATGGTTAACCCCAAAACTATTCAGAATTGGCGCCAGCTCGCTTTATGATAATTTAATCACATCATACAATCAGTTATAATTGGATTTTAAAGCACTCATACCAACTGTTGTTGAAGCTTTAGAAAAAGCATCAAAAAAAATAATGGAAGTTTATGCCTTAGATTTTGATGTTGAAATAAAAAAAGACCTATCTCCTGTTACTATAGCTGACAAACAATCTAGCCAAATTATTATTAATGGTTTAACTGAGTTAAATATCCCAATTATTTCTGAAGAAGAAACCATTCCTCCTTATGAAAACCGAAAAGATTTACCTTTGTTGTGGCTGGTCGATCCTTTAGATGGCACAAAAGAATTTATTAAAAAAAATGATGAATTTTGTATTTGTGTGGCTTTAATTCAAAATCATAAAACTGTTTTAGGATTTATAGCATCTCCTACACAACAAAAAATTTTAATTGGCGGAAAAAATTTACCTGCTTTTGAAATTCCTTTTGGAGAAACCGATATATTTAATGACAAATGGAAAATCAATTTACCAAAGTTAAATAACAAACAGAAAGTTTTAGCCCATTCAAGAGCCCCTTTTTCTGGAACTTCTCTTAAATTTGTTCGGCAACTAGAAAAAAAATATGGTAAATTAGCCATCATAAAAAAAGGCAGTGCATTAAAATTTTACGATTTAGTGAAAGGACGAGCAGATTTTTATACTAGATTAGCACCTACTATGGAATGGGACATTGCAGCAGGGCAAGCCATTTACGAAAGTGTTGGGGGTGAAGTGGTACATTTTACTTCTAAAGAAACGTTAACTTATAATAAACCTCAGCTAAAAAACCCATATTTTTTAGCTAAATTAAAAACAACAAAACTCTAAACAATGAGTAAAAAAATAGCATTAATAACAGGTATAACAGGACAAGATGGTGCCTATCTTGCAGAATTGTTATTAGACAAAGGGTATATTGTTCACGGAATTAAACGTAGATCATCTTTATTTAACACTGATAGAATAGACCATTTGTATATTGATAAACACGAATCTAATGTCAATTTCTTTTTGCATTATGGCGATTTAACCGACAGTACCAATTTAATTAGGTTGGTAAAAGAAATTCAACCAGATGAAATTTATAATTTGGCAGCCATGTCGCATGTAAAAGTATCTTTTGATATGCCAGAATATACTGCTAACGCAGACGGAATAGGTACACTTAGATTACTTGAAGCTGTTAGATTATTAAACATGGATAAAACAGTTAAATTTTATCAAGCATCAACCTCCGAATTATACGGAAAAGTAGTTGAAACTCCTCAAAGTGAAACCACTCCTTTTTATCCACGTAGCCCGTATGCAGTAGCTAAATTATATGCCTTTTGGATTGTAAAAAATTACCGTGAAGCCTACAATATGTTTGCTTGTAATGGAATATTATTTAATCACGAAAGTCCACTTAGAGGTGAAACTTTTGTAACCCGTAAAATTACAAGGGCAGTAGCTAAAATTAAATTGGGATTACAAAAAAAAATGTACTTAGGTAATTTAGATGCTAAACGTGATTGGGGACACGCTAAAGATTATGTTGAAGGAATGTGGAGAATGTTACAACAAGATAAACCTGATGACTATGTGCTAGCAACTGGCGAAACTCACCCTGTAAGAGAATTTATTGAACTCGCATTTGATTTAGTTGGTATTAAAATTAAATGGGAAGGACAAGGTATTAACGAGAAAGGAATTAATGCCGAAACAGGTGACATTTTAGTAGAGGTAGATGAAAAATATTTTAGACCAACTGAAGTAGAATTACTTTTAGGTGACCCTTCAAAAGCTAAAAAAGAATTGGGTTGGAAACACAAGTATTCTTTTAAAGAATTAGTTGAAGAAATGGTCAACGCTGACTTAGAATTATTTAAAAGAGATAAATATTTACAAGAAGGTGGTCATAAAATTTTAAACCAACACGAATAGTGGAAAAAGAAGCAAAAATATATGTTGCCGGACACAGAGGCATGGTGGGCTCGGCAATTGTTAGACGTTTAAAACAAGAAGGATATAATAATTTAGTTTTTAAAACCTCATCTGAATTAGATTTAAGAAACCAAACAGATGTTGAAACTTTTTTTGATACCGAACAACCTGATTATGTTTTTTTAGCTGCTGCAAAAGTAGGTGGTATTTATGCTAATAATTGTTACCGAGCCGAATTTTTATATGATAATTTAATGATTGCCACTAACATTATTCATGCGGCTCATCAAAATAAAGTCAAAAAATTATTGTTTTTAGGGTCGTCTTGCATTTACCCTAAACTAGCTCCTCAACCTTTAAAAGAAGAGTATTTATTAAGTGGTTACTTAGAACCCACCAACGAACCGTATGCCATTGCAAAAATAGCAGGTATTAAAATGTGCGAAACTTATTTTGACCAATATGGTGATAATTTTATTTCGGCAATGCCCACCAATTTATATGGTCCAAATGACAATTATGATTTGAATAACTCTCATGTATTACCCGCTTTAATTAAAAAATTTCATCAAGCAAAAGTTAAGCAATTACCAAAAGTAGAAATTTGGGGCACAGGTTCGCCTTTACGTGAATTTTTACATGTTGATGATTTAGCTGAAGCTTGTTTGTTTTTAATGAATAATTATAACCAAAAACAATTTATTAACTTAGGGTCTGGTAAAGAAATATCTATAAAAGACTTGGCTTTATTAATTAAAAAAATTGTAGGTTATCAAGGAGAGTTAACCTTTAACACTGAAAAACCAGATGGTACTCCCCGTAAATTAATGGATGTGTCACGATTAGCCAAAGCAGGTTGGTCTTACAAAATTGAGTTAGAAGAAGGCATCAAATCTGTTTACCAAGATGCCTTAAAATCTGGGGTGTTGGATTAGCTTGTTTATGCTATACTTTAGTTTTTAATTGGGATACACTCCTAACCTATCATTTATTATGCTTTCTACCACATCTGGATTAAGTAGTGTTGATATATCTCCTAAATTATCCGTTTCATTACAGGCTATTTTTCTTAATATTCGGCGCATAATTTTACCCGAACGTGTTTTGGGTAAGCCATTAACAAATTGAATTTTATCTAGCTTAGCAATAGGTCCAATATGTTGAGAGATGAGTTGATTAATTTCTGTTTTAAGTTCATCTAAATCATCTACTTTTTCTTTTAAAATAACGTAAGCATACAGTGCATTACCTTTTATTTTATGAGGATATCCTACAATAGCAGATTCAACTACGGCATGATGCTCATCAATAACATCCTCTATAGGTGCAGTTCCTAAATTATGCCCCGATACAATTACTACATCATCAATTCTACCAATTATTCTATAATCACCACCAGCATCTCTTATGGCGCCATCTCCTGTAAAATACATTCCTTTAACAGTTGCAAAATAAGTATCAATATAACGTTGATGATTTCCCCAAATGGTTCTACCAACAGATGGCCAAGGAAATTTAATACACAATTTACCTTCTACACTATTTTTTAATAATTCATTACCATTTTCATCTATTAAAGCAGGTTGAATACCTGGCAGAGGTAACATAGCATAAGTAGGTTTTGTTCTGTGAATATTTGGTAAAGGAGCTATCATTATTCCGCCAGTTTCGGTTTGCCACCAAGTATCTACAATTGGCGCATTGCATTTTCCTACATTTTCATCATACCAATGCCAAGCTTCTTCATTAATGGGTTCTCCCACTGTTCCTATTACTTTTAAAGATGACACGTCACAAGCTTCAACAAAATGTTTACCTTCTTTGGCTAATGCCCTTATGGCTGTTGGAGCAGTATAAAATTGAGTGACTTTATGTTTTTCTACAATTTCCCAAAACCTACTATAATTAGGGTAAGATGGTACACCTTCAAACATTAAAGTAGTGGCACCGTTCAATAATGGACCATACACAATATAAGAATGACCTGTTATCCATCCAATATCTGCTGTACACCAATATACATCTCCTTTTTGATACTGAAATACATTTTTAAATGTGTAGGCGGTATAAACCATATATCCTGCAGTTGTATGTACAATTCCTTTTGGTTGCCCAGTTGAACCAGAGGTGTAAAGAATAAATAATTCATCCTCTGCTTGCATGATTTCTGGTTTACATTCTTTACTAGCTTCTTCAAGCAAAGGAGTTAACCAATAATCTCTACCCTCTTTCATTTTGCAAGAAGTATTAGTTCTATTAACTACCAAAACGGTTTCAACACTTGACGTTTGTATTAAAGCCTCATCAACAATTGATTTTAAATTAATGGTTTTAGCACCTCTATAACCGCCATCAGAAGTAATCACCATTTTACATTCTGAATCATTAATTCTTGTAGCAAGTGCTTTAGCTGAAAAACCTGCAAACACAACCGAATGTATAGCACCAATTCGAGCACAAGCTAAAACACTAATGGCTAATTCAGGAATCATTGGCAAATACAAACAAACTCTATCTCCTTTTTTAATTCCTTTTTGTTTAAGTACGTTTGCCATTTTATTAACACGCTCACTTAACTCTTGATAAGAGATATGTTGAGCAGGCTCTTTATGATCATTTGGTTCCCAAATAATAGCAGTTTGGTTAGCATTATTTTTAAGATGTCTATCAATACAATTATGCGTGATGTTTAATTCTGCCCCATCAAACCATTTTACGTTTGCCTTATCAAAACTACCTGATAAAACAGTTTTCCATGGTTGGTACCAATCAAAATTCTCTCTGGCTATGTCGCCCCAAAATTGTTCGGGGTTTTTAATTGATTGTTGATAAGCTTTTTGGTACTCTTCAATAGTTTTTATATGATAAGTTGACATAATTATTTTATTTAATTGTACTAAAATAATAATTTTA
>CAYQRJ010000007.1:16193-24557 GCA_964419855.1 uncultured Crocinitomix sp. | reverse complement strand
ATCTGTAAAAGTATAAGCCAAAGCACCAATAATTCCACTACCTAAAACTGCCCACTTTTGACCATCTGTTAAGGTTGTTCTTTTCTCTTTCTTTTCGTCTGTATTAGAAACACCAAATATGCTTAAGTCATCACCTAGCATTATTTTTTTAGCAATCATAGTTATAGACCAAAACAAAAATAAAATGGTAAAAGAACTACTAAGACCAGACATCATATTAACCATATAAGCTGCCGATTCAGGACCAGCAAACACCGTAAACAATCTACCTAGCATCATAAATAAAGGTGCTCCTGGTGGGTGACCTACTTCTAATTTATAAGCTGTTGTGATGTATTCCCCACAATCCCAAAGAGATGTGGTTGGCTCTAAGGTTGCAACATAAGTATAAGTGGCAATTAAAAAAACTGCCCACCCAATATAGTTATTTAACTTTTTGTATTCCATGAAATTTTAGTTTTAACGATTGCGAATTTAAAAATATATTTCGGGTTTAGATATTAAAATCTCTTAAATTCTATAAAAAGAGTTTATTTTTTCGTTTATTTAACAAAAAATACTAAAATTTTATTTAGTTTTAAAATCATTATTTCACTTCATGAACAATACTTATTATTATTTAGTTCACATTCAGTATTTAGGATTTAGATTTAGCGGATGGGCTAAACAACCAAAGGTTAAAACCTTACATCAAATGGTAGATAAAACCATGTTTTTTATGTTTGGTGAAGGAAAAACTAAAACTTTAGGGTGTAGCAGAACAGATGCTAAAGTATCTGCCAATCATTTTGTTTTTGAATTATTTATTGATGAAGAAATAAATGATTTTACCCAATTTATTAATGATTTCAATTATAACTCTCCAGCTGATTTAAAAGCCATAAGAATAGAACCAACTACTAATGATTTTAATATTATTAATCACTCAAAAATTAAAGAGTATGTGTATTTATTTGCTTACGGTCAAAAAGCTCACCCTTTTGCAGCTCCGTTGGTATGTACTTTATTAGAGGATTTAGATATTGAACTGATGAAAAAAGGAGCTAAATTATTTGAAGGAACTCATAATTTTGTAAGATATGTGACCAAGCCATCTGTAAACACAAACTTGATTAGAACCATTAACTTATGCGAGATACAAACTAATGATTTATATCAAGCAAATTTTTTTCCAGAACGCACTTTTATGTTGAAAATTCAATCAAAAGGATTTATGCGTAACCAAGTAAGGTTAATTATGGGACAACTTTTTGAGCTTGGTAAAGGTAACATTTGTTTGAGTGATATTGAAACCTCTTTAACTGGAGAGAATACTCAATATCTTAACGAAATTGCGCCACAATCAGGGTTAATTTTGCAAAAGGTTGTGTTTGAGTAATTTTTTTACATTATTTCTGAATTAATTCCGTCCTAAACGTTTTTTAAATAATACCTAAAGTCTTGATTTTGTTTACAATTTAAGTTTTTATTTTTATTAGGGGGTATTGTATCAATTAGTCAGTTCGAGTGATTATATTTTTTTTCAAAAAATATAATTGTATCGAGAACAGGCTACGGAGTCATCAATCCGCTATGTTCTCGATACAATTTTAAAGTAAATACTATCGTATTTCCTTTAAAATCACTCGAACTGACGCTAATACTTTTCAATACTTAAAATAACATTATATTTCCTTTAAAATCACTCGAATTGACGCTATAATTTGGTTATGTAATAGAAATCGAACTGACGCTAATTTTCAATACTTAAAATAACATTATATTCACTTTAAAAACTCTCTGTTTATCAACAGACAGGGAACTGAAGTTTACTTTTTTTGCATAAAAGTAAACAATTTACCAGAATTTTATATTTAGGACGCTATCATTTCTGAATAATAAAATCACCTAATTTTTTCAGTTAAATACTCCTGAATTTTATTAAAAGTAAAATCGTCTGAGGCGTAAACGGTTATTTCATAAGTAGAGGTGTCAATTTTTGTAACTTTTACAGGTTTATGACTATTAACCCAAGGGCACAAGGTTACAATTTTTTCTATTTGTTTTAAGTTATTGTTTGGATTATCCTTTTCTAATTTGAGTGTAATTTTTTTACTTCTCATTTCGCCTTTATTCAATTTTTTAGACACTTCATTGTCTAAAAATTGTCGGTAAGGGATGTACATCAGCTCATCACTTTCGGTTTCTATTAAAATGTTTCTGGCGTTAAATTTTAAAACCTTTCCTTTTAAATTATTAATGGATATTAAGTCGTTAATGTTTAAGTTGCCACTAAATTTTAAATAAGTTCCAGTAAGGTAATCTTTCCAAAAATTAAGACCAATTACAGCAATAAAAAATACCAATGCCAAACCAATAACCAAATGACTACTAATTAATTGATAAAAACAAAATAATGTAAAAGCAAACCAAGTTATCATTTTAAGTCGATATACAAATAAACTTGCTCTTTTAATGTTATATTTTGCTTTTAAAAATGGCGTAATGTAATCGGTGAGGACTTTAAAAGTAAACCAAATTAATCCACCCAACATTAGTAAACCTAATATTAATAAAAAAGGAATGGTTTTATCGGTGTTGTGTGCTATAAACTGAATGCTTTCTTCAGCAGGTTGTGTTACAGTTTGTTTAATGGTGTCTATGCTGGTTATTGTTTTTACAATGGTATCATTTAAAGTGTGTGTTACTGTATCTTTTACCACAATAGTATCTATTTTAATAATGGTTTGAACACTATCAGTTACTTGATTTAATATGGTATCTTGATTAAGCATATAAGTACAATTCTATATAAGGTTTAACAACCTGATTAATTTCAAAAGTATTTTTCTCAACAGTTTTTAACAGTTGAGCTTTTAACATTGAGGCAATAATTCTATTGATCCAAGCTTTGTTTTCCTCACCATAAATGATATAAAGTTCATTACGGGTTAAATTTTTGTGTAGTTGAAATTGATATAAGATGTTTTTCCATAAATCATCTTCTAAATTTGGAAAATCAAAATTAAAATCATCACTTATTGTTATTTTATTCTCATCTACATCAACAATATTTGCTATCCATTGGCGCAAGGCTAAACCAATATTTCCTTTTGAGGATTGATGAAATTTAAGGTATATTTTTTTGCGTTTAGCTTCAGTCATAAACTGCTCTGACAAGTTGTTGTAAACAAATTCTAATCCACCTAACTGATGACGGTGTTGTAGGATATTAACTAAATCAGTAGAGTTTAAAGGACTTAAAATCACTGTTTCCATTAGTGCATCTTGAATGGTTGTGGTTTGCTTAATAGATTCAAAGGCATAAATGTTTGATGTTAAAATAAAGTAATGACGGTTGCCATATTTTTCTATCAATTTGGTTAATTCATCAATTACTACGTTGCCTTTTGTACTGCGTAACCACCATTGTTCAATGTCCTCAATTAAAAACACCGATTTAGCATCAACTTTATTTAATAGTTTATTGATGTTTTCTTTTGAACCTGTTGCTTTTTGAAAAGCCGAATATAAATCTGTTTTGGTAGGTAATTGATTGGTTGAATTTCTTTTTGTTATAGGGTTAATTCTATAAACTTTGCCTTTAATTAAATGATTAACTGTATGGTTGGCTAAAAAAGATTTTCCTTGCATTGTTTCGCCTACTATAATAATAGCACCATTAATGCCATTATTTATTCTATTAATGGCTTTTTGTATGATTTCTATTTCAGAATAGCGACTTTTTAAGGCAAATTTGTCGCTAATGTGTTTGCCTGTAAACAATTGTTGATAATAAAAAGGTAGTTTTTCATTAACTAAATTGATTGGTGATACACGTTCGTTAAAATTAAGTAATTCGGCTTTAATATTTTTAACGTTTTCAAATTTTTCTTGGTATTTTAAAGTTGACGCATCTAATTTTGTATGTAATATTTTTTGAGCAATATTTTGAATACCATCAGCAGATTTCTTTTTAAAATTTTGGAAAGCCAACCAAGTTTTGGATTGCTTTTTAGCCTTAACGCTTTGATTTAAAAAATCATATTGTTCAATAATTTTGTTAATCTCTAATTCGGCTCCTAAGTTTTTTTGGATGGTTTTAACTTCAGTTTGATAAGATTCTTTAACAGAATTGAGTAAGTTTTTGGCTTCTAAAATATCATCATTGGCTATTTTTATACTTTTAGATAATTCTTCAAAATTTTCATTTTTAGAAAAACTTTCTATTTGAGTAGATACAACAAAGGAGCTATTTAGCAACAACGCCATCACTCGTTTTAATTGTTCAAAGTGCTGTGCTAATTGATTTTGTATAGGTTTTATATATTTTATTTTAGTGATGTAATCTGCAATATCATCTAACTGAATTTTATGTGTTTTAACTTTTTCACCTTGTTCTTTTCTGATGTCGTTTAATGATTTAGCATCCATTAGTTCTACCTCCTCTGGTAATTTATCAATGGCTTGGCGGATAAATTGTAAAAGGTCACTAATTAACCCGTCTTGACTAAAAAATACATCATCATTAACGGTTATAAAAAACGAAATAATTTCTTGTTTGTTATTAGAATCAATTAAAGATTGTAAGTTATTAATTTCTTGCTCTAATGTGGTAATGCTATTAAAAACAGTAGATGTAAATTCTTTATCTGTATTAGATAATAATTTATCGGTTGCATCTTCTACCCTTGTAGAGTACTGAATTAGATATAAATCGGCTTGTAAATGATAAGTAAATAGAATAATATTTCTTTTCCAGTAATGCGGATAGTTATCAATAAAAGCATTTAGCGATTTAAGTTGTTTATGCTCTAATGTTTTAAAAGTGTCTTGCAATTTCTTTTTATGATCTCGGTATTCCAAGCTGTTAGTTAGAGTGTTTAACAAGGTGCGATCCACATTGCGCATAAATTTATAAAACCCTTCATTGATGTTAAGTGAATGTTTATCAATTTCTTTTAATTCATTATCTATTTGTTGTTTACAATCTAAGGCACATTGTTTAATGTTTTTAGTTTGATGAGCATTTTCAATTAAATCCCATAATGCTTTATGAATAACATTTTTTGATTGATGAAGTAAGATGAAATTTTGATAACCAAATTCAAGTAACCCTTCTTTTAAATCATTTAATCCTTTATTAATCCACGCATGTTGTAAGTTAGATTGAAACGCAACTTTTGATTTTTTGTCTATAATATTACCATTAGCATCTACTTTTTTAAATAACTGTACTTTTGAAGGCGCTTTTAAAATAATTTCATCTCTTTGCTTGAGGTAATCTTCAAATTCAAGTTTAAAAATTTCGTAAACATCATCTAATTGATAGTTGCAAGCATCATTATTGTTATCTCTAACTGCTTTTAAAACAGCATCTATTTCTGCATCTAAATCAATGTCATTTTCAGAGGTAAGTTGATTTAAAAACTCATCTAATTTATTAATATTTTGGGTAATTAATTTGTGATGAAAATCTTCTATTCTTTGTGCAGATGAATGGGCAATATGTTTTACAATGTTATCAAATTGAGCATCAATATTCTCAACTTCTTTTTGTAAGGTTTCATTAACGGCAATTGATAATTCAACGACATCTACCTCATCTAAATCTTTATTAGTTTGGCGGAGATTAATTTGTTCAATTTTTAAATCCGTTTCGTCAAATTGAGATGAAGCTTTAACCAATAAGGTTGTTCCAATGGTGTTAACTAAGGTGTTGGTTCTATCTACAAAATCTGCAACATTGTTTTGTTTTATTTCTGGAATACCTACAAAAACTAAATCTGCTGATGCCGAATGAATTTTCATTAACTCATAAATAGGTTTTTGGTCAACGGCATTATTAATAATTTTAATGTCAGCTATAATTCTAAATTGGTCAAGAATATTTTTAATTCTTTTTTCAATCAAACGGTTATCTGTATTGGTGTCGTTAACCAATAAAATTCTAATTTTTGCCCGCACCCAATCTGGCGAATTTTTAATAAATTTTACCAAACTCAACATTAGCTCGGCATTGTTTCCAAAACCACGCCACCACAAATCAATTTGTTCTTTTTTTCTAAATCCCCAACGTTTATCGTAATCTAAATATAAAACATTATAATCTAAATCAATTAATTTTTGGGTCATTTGAGTAAACCAAACAGGGTCTTTGGTTTCGCCTGGCCAAGGCATTAAAATAGTGTTGGGTTCAATACCCGAAAATCCAAAAGTAGAAGCTATGCTTTCAATACCTTTAAATTCATTTTGTACTTCAATTTGACGTCCAAAAATGCCATACTTTTCCAATTCATCATCTTTAACCCTTTGTTTAGATTTAGGAAATAATATTTTTGCCTCATCATTTTCAATTAAATCAAAATTGGTTATTATACCTGCTTGACCAGCAATGGCTTTTGAAAACTCAATTAATTTAGAACGCCTTTCAGTTCCACCACTAAACAATAAAATATTAGGTTTCCAATTTCGTTTATGGTCGGTGCCAGCTTCCATTTTACGTAATCCTTTTTTAACAATGGTACTCCACACCGATTGCCAAATATCTCCAGTACCTAACGCTACTTGCTTTTTATTAAGGTAAAAATAAATACCACCAATAATAACAAAAGCGGCTACCATAGCAGGTAAATTTAATTGAGACATTACTGTAAAGGTGGCTATAAAACCAACTAACCCTACCCATTTTTTTACTTTAAATGTTGGGTTAAAATCGGCAGATGCCCAACTTTCTAAAAAGAAAGATAAATTAATAAATCCGTAAGCTGCCAAGTAAAACATTGATACAATTTCGGCAATCACATCTAATTCTCCAATTAAAATACCAGCTTCAGCAATTAAAACAGTTAAAATTAAGGCATTTCGTGGTTCGTTGTCTTTGCCTACACCTTTACCAAAAAATTGAGGGGTTATTTTGTCAACCGACATAGCTTGTAAAATTCTTGGACCACCCAAAATACCACCTAAGGCAGATGACAAGGTAGCGCCCCATACGCCCATAATCACAAATATACCACCATACCAAGTAATTTGATACAATAATTTATCGTTAGTAATTAAGGCTTCATCTGTAAAATTATAGTATAAAAACAAAGCTAAACCAGTATAAACCACAAAGCCTACTGCTATTGAAGCCATTGTACCTAAAGGAATAGATTTTTTAGGGTCTTTTAAATCGCCAGACATGGCTACACCAGCAGTAAACCCCGTAACAGCAGGAAAAAATATAGCAAATACTTCAAACCAAGATACTTTTTGAACACTATTTGCTAAAGTTGATGTACTGGCTAAAGACGGATCGCCAAAAAATATAGCAAATAACGATAAAATGATTAATGCTAAAATAATAAATTGAGTTTTAAGTGCTACCGCAGTACTAATTAAAGCTACAATGGTTAAAACTAATAAACCTGCACTTGCTGTAATTCGTTTGGCATTGGTGGTTTGAATTAATTCTCCTAAGTCATTTTTTTCAAAACCAAAATCAAATACATTGTTAAAAATTTCGGCAAACCCAATCATATAAAGGGCAATACTAAAAGCAGTTGCCACAAACAGAGTAATACCTAAAGCACCACCAATTGGCAACCCTAAGCTACGAGATAATACATAATAAACACCACCTGCCCCTACTTTTTTATCGGTTGAAATTGAAGATACACTTAACCCTGTGGTAACAGAAATAATGTGAGCAACTACAATAATACTAATGGTACCCCACAATCCTGCATTACCTACTACCCAACCTAAACGTAAGTACATTATTACCCCAAGAATAGTAAGTATAGAGGGGGTAAACACACCAGCAAAGGTTCCGAATTTTTTTTGTTCACTCATATTATTAATGTACTAAAGTTAAATGTACGTGTATTTTAAAAATTTGTTGCTAATATAGTAAGATAATTGGGTTATTGGTTTGAGAAACGACACCATCTACGAATAGGGTTGGAAACAATAAACAGAATATTTAAAAATTTACACCTCCATATTTTTTTATACCTTTGCAGTATGAAAAAACATCATTTTGCTTTAATTGGTATTGCTTTTATCACTATTATTGTTTCCCTTTTTTTTGGAATGAGTATTCAAAATGCGCAAGATAATTTTTTAATAGACCACTTGAATATTGAAGACGGAATTAATTATTTTGATGTTAATGAAGTGCCAAAATTGAGTTTTACAGCCGCTATTGTTAGTTTAATCTTTTTGTTTTCGTTATTGGGTTTAGAAATTTATATTATTAAAAAAAGCCAGCATAAAAAAGTAAAACATTTGGCACTTGGAGCAATTATTTTTATATCAATTATTCTGATATTTGCTTTTTTGACCATTTTTAATCCTCATTATTTTAATTTTAAATCATTTGGAATGATATGGGTCATA
>CAYQRJ010000007.1:0-16093 GCA_964419855.1 uncultured Crocinitomix sp. | reverse complement strand
ATTTTTAACAACAAATGTTAAACTTAATAACCAAAAACTTTATTACTTAATAACAAATTAATATATTTGCTTTCAAGTTTTAATTTTATGAAAAAATTCTTTAGTTTTTTTATCAGTAAAAAATATTTGTTAAATATCTTAGCCATAGTAATTGTGTGGTTAATCATCATTTTTGGAACAAGTTTTTATTTAGATTCTTACACCAATTTTGGAGAAAAAATCAAAGTACCTTCTCTTTATAAAATCCACGTAGATGATTTAGATGAGTTGTTTAAATCAAAAAACATAAATTATGTGATTGTGGATTCGGTTTATCTTGATAATTGGCCAAAAGGAACAGTATGTTGGCAACACCCTAAGCCAACCGATACAACAGGGCAATTTGTTAAAAGTGGTAGAGAAATTCAAGTATCTATTGTGCCTTTAAATCCAAAAAAAATGACAGTACCTAACGTAAGGGAAAAATCTAAAAGAATGGGAGAAACTTTGTTAGAATCTATAGGGTTTAGAACAACGGTGTCTTACCAACCTTCTAATGATGGTGATGGATTTATTTTAGATGAAAAAATTAATGGCAAACCAATTACTAAAAACACAAAAGCGGTTAAAGGAACAGTTGTTGAATTGGTTGTAGCTCGTGGAAACGCTGGCGCATCAACAATGTTACCAAATTTAGTTGGATTAACAATAAATCAAGCAAAGCAACGTTTATTAAATCTAAATTTGTCCATTCATTCCGAATGTATATCTTGCCAAACAGCTGAAGATGAAAATGTAGCTGTAATTTTAAAACAATCGCCAATAGGAGGTGATAGTACAAAAGTACCGGCGGGAACAACAGTTACTGTTTGGGCAGAAAAATAATTTGAAATGTTAAAAAATATATCTGCTTTATTAGCTTTGTTCACCATCTTTTTTGTTTCTGCACAAGAAATAGAAATCCCTTTATCTGTTAATTTAGATTTAATATCTAAAAATAAACCAGTTAATCAAACTAAAACTAATGGTTGTGTTGACTCTACTTTTCAATCTTTTACTTACAATACTTTAAATTTACCTGTATGGGACGATTTTTCGCAAGATAAATATGTTAACTATAATTTATCTTATACTGACCCAAATGTGAGCTCTGTTTTATATTATAAAATAATGGATCAAAGTAACACAACAGCTTTACCCGCCAACACAATGCTTTGCGATTCCTTATTAGCTCATAAAAAAACAACCGTTTTAACATCAGGTAGCGCTACAACAACCATAGATTATTTTACAACAGGGCAAATTTATACCATTAACGATTTATGTTCATACCCCATTCAAGGTGTACAAAAAAAACTATATCAAGAATGTTACATTATTTACGATACCATTATAGATGGCGTTCAAGACCCAAGTATTGATACTATATATTCAACCCCAAATTATTTGCAAGATTCCGTTAGAATTTTTTCGGCCATAATGAACAATCCTAATAAAATATGGATTGATGATTATGCTTGCCGAAATTTTACCTATGCCATAGACCCTTGGTCGTTAGGTGTTGCTACTTTTGACGGAGTAAGTAATGATGGATATCCTTACGATTGGGGAGCAGTTGATACTTATGCTGATGCTGATGTACTCACCTCAAAACCTATTAATTTGTCAGGTAAAACTAATGTGTATTTGACCTTTTTATATCAAGCTAAAGGGTTAGGTAATTCACCTGAAGTAATGGATTCTTTAATTTTAGATGTTTATTCATCTCAATTAGGACATTGGCAACCTTTATGGAGTGTTGATGGTGATGTGGCTGATGATACTTGGTTTATAGCTCATATTCCAATTACTCAGTTTGATTTATTACAACCTGATTTTCAGTTTAGATTCAGAAACAAAGCTACCGTAACAGGACTTTTAGACCATTGGCATGTTGATTATGTCAATCTTAGAGATAATTCTACCGCAGCAGATACAATTATTGATGATTTGGCTATTGTTTATCCTGTTAATTCATTATTAAAAGATTTTACAAATGTACCTTGGGACCATTACCAAAACTTAACAAATCCTAATAGTGTAATGAAAACTACCCAAGAAATTACAGTCAGAAATAACCATACATCTGCTAAACTACAAAATGTAGGTGGATTAGAAATTGATGGTAATAACTTCTCTTTACCCGTAACAACGCCTAACTGGAGCACAGGTTTAAATACTTATAATATCTCATTGGCGTCTTTGTACACTTTTCCTCAAGTGTCTTTACAAGGAGATAAAGCTGATTTTGATGTGAAAGTCAATATGGCAACCACATCAACTAATGTATATAATGTTAATGATACAGTATATTTTACTCAACAATTTAAAAATTATTATGCCCTAGATGATGGCTCAGCCGAAACAGCTTATGGTTTTAATGTGTTTAATGCAAAAACAGCCATGAGGTTTGATACTTATGAAGCAGACACACTAACAGGTGTGCTAATGAAATTTATCCCTTCTAATGTGGATGTGTCTGGCGAAATATTTTTACTTACCATTTGGGAAGATGATAACGGTGTGCCAGGTAATGTCATTTATCAAGACAGCTATTTTGAACCTCACCACCCAATTTATGCAGGGCAAAAAGGACAATATCAATACTATACTTTTAATGGTGGTCAAACCGTGCCTGTCCCTAAATCTTACTTTGTAGGTTTTGAACAAATTGATGATAAAATGCTTTATATAGGTAAAGATAAAAATATCGATAATTCAGATAAAATTTATTACCAAACATCAGGTAGTTGGATTAACACATCTTTATCAGGTACGTTAATTATTAGACCTGTTTATAGTACAGCACTAAATTATACTTTAAATATTAAAAATGATAAGATAAATCGAAATGATGAGGCTGAACAAGTTTTTAATATTTATCCAAACCCAAGTAACGGTACAGTTACAATTGAAGGATTAAAACAAAATCAAAAAATTGAGTTGTTTGACTTAACAGGTCGAAAAGTATGGTCAACCCAATCTAACCAATTAAATATTGAGCAATTTGAAGTTGGTGTATATGTTGTTTGTATCTTTGATGAATCAAATCAAATGGTTTACACCCAAAAATTAATAAAATATTAAATGGAGTCCGACAATTCAATTAATCAAAATCTTTTTGAACATTATAACTTTACAGTTGACCCTGGTCAAGAGTTGATGAGAATTGATAAGTTTTTAATGCTTAAAATCCCCAACACATCTCGAAATAAAATTCAGCAAGTTGCAAAAGACAACCATATTTTAGTCAATAATAAACCCGTAAAAGTTAATTACAAAGTACGTCCTAATGATGAAATTTCTATTGTAATGCCTTATCCGGTTAAAGAATTCAAGCTGATACCAGAAGATATTCCATTAGATATAATTTATTCAGATGATGATTTAATCATTGTAAACAAACCAGAAGGAATGGTTGTTCACCCAGGTCATGGTAATTACACAGGAACATTAATGAATGCACTAGTCTATCATTTTGATAATTTGCCAGCTCGTGATGATTACGAAACAAGACCAGGTTTAGTACATAGAATTGATAAAAACACCTCTGGACTACTTGTCATTGCTAAAAACGAAAAAGCACTGACGCATTTATCAAAACAATTTTTTGATAGAACCTCTAAAAGAACCTACTTGGCACTTGTTTGGGGAGATGTATTAGAGGATGAAGGTACAATTACTGGAGATATTGGACGGTCACAATCAAATAGAAAAGTGTATCGTGTTTATGAAGAGGATGAGGGATATGGAAAACACGCAATTACTCATTATAAAGTAGTTGAAAGGTTTAGATATGTTACTTTGATTGAATGTAAATTAGAAACAGGAAGAACACATCAAATTAGAGTGCATTTAAAATATATAGGTCACCCTTTATTTAATGATGCTGAATATGGAGGTAATAGAATTTTAAAAGGCACAACATTTACTAAATATAAACAATTTATAGATAATTGTTTTAAGTTAATTCAAGGTCAAGCTTTGCATGCTAAAACCCTTGGTATTACACAGCCAACAACAGGTGAGTTTTTAGAGTTTGATTCAGAATTACCAGATAATTTTAAAGAGTTATTAGAGAAATGGAGGACTTATTCTAAAAGTGGAAAGTAAAATATATTTGTTGATTGTATTATCAATTAAAAAAAAATTACTATTTTCGTCACTTATTATATCATGAAAAAATAAATATTTATGAAAATTGCAAGTAAATTAATACTATTAATAGCTATTTTATTTAGCGGACAAGCTTTTGCTCAAACTAGAAATTACGCAAAAGAAGCTGATAATTTATGGGAGTCAGGTAAGTATATTGAAGCCGCAGAGGCTTACAAGTTAGCCTATGCTAAAATGAGTACTAAAACTGATAAAGCTAGAATAAAAAAAGCAACTTATGCTTTTAGAGCTGGAGAATGTTATAGGTTAATTGATAAAGCTGGAGATTCAGAAGAACAATACGAAAAAGCTATCTTATTAAGATATCACGAAATTGACCCTAAGGTATATTATTATTTGGCTGAAATGCAAATGGCTCAATGTAATCATAAAAAAGCTTTGCAAAATTACCGAAAATATAAAGAGTTAAATCCAAATGATAAACTTGTTAATGTAAGAATTGAATCGTGTAAAAAATATGATGAGTTTGTAAAAAATGCAACCAGACATGAAGTAGAAAATATGTCTAAAATTAATTCAACCGCTTGGGATTATGCTGCTGTTTTAAATTCTAGAGGAACACAAATGTATTTTACTTCATCAAGAAATTCAGCTACAGGCGATAGTAGAGAAGAAATTGCAGGTGGTAATTTTACTGATATTTTTGTTTCTGATATTGATAGAAAAGGAAACTTTGGAGAACCTGTACCTGTTGAAGGAATTAATACACCTGATAATGAAGGGGCTCTTTGTTTTGATGGTAGAGGTAAAACAGCTTTCTTTACACGTTGTGTTAATGAACAAAAAATGAATTTAGGTTGTGATATTTATATGGTGGAAAAGAAAAATAAAGGCTTTGGAACACCAAAAAAATTAAATTTAAAAGATCACGATTCTACGCACGTAGGTCACCCTGCTGTTACACCTGACGGAAAAACTTTAGTGTTTGCCTCAAACATGGCAGGTGGTGAAGGCGGTGTTGATTTATGGGTAACTACCTACAATAGAAGAGACGATTCATGGTCTATTCCTGTTAACTTAGGTCCAGAAATTAATACGCCTGGTAACGATATGTTTCCTTCTTTTGATAAGGACGGAAACTTCTTTTATGCTACTGACGGTTTAGTTGGTTTAGGAGGTTTAGATATTTTTTCAGCTGAAAGTACAGGAGATAATAAATGGGGAAATCCTACTAATATGGGATATCCAATTAATACTTGTGCTGATGATTATGCAATTTATTATGTGCAAAAAGATATTAATGGTGAAAGAGGGTACATATCTTCTAATAGACCAGGCTCTAAAGGCCCAAGAGAAAATCCATCTGAAGATATTTGGTCTTTCTATTTACCTCCAGTGTTAGTAGATGTAATGGTAACCGTTGTTGATCAAGAAACAGGAAATCCTTTACCTGATATGGTTGTTAAAATTGTAGGGTCTGATGGTGTAAACTATGAAATGAAAACAGATGCTGACGGACAAATTAATCTAACTGAAAAAGAAGACGGTTCAAGATATGTGATGCCAGGTAATACTTATTCTGTAGAGGTAGAGCCAATTGATGGTATTTATTTAGGTGGAAGCGATAAGTTTTCTACTATGGATGTAGAATCTAACACAAGAATTATTAGAGAAATTCCAGTCTTAAATATTGAAAAACCTATTCACTTACCTGAAGTTCGTTATGCACTTGGTAAATGGGATTTATTAGTGGACAGTACAATTAACTCAAAAGATTCTTTAAACTATTTATATGATGTAATGATGGAACATCCAAACATTGTAGTTGAATTAATGGCTCACACCGATTCTCGTGGATCAGCTTCATCTAATAAAACCTTATCGCAAAAAAGAGCTCAATCTTGTGTTAATTATTTAGTAAACGAAAAAGGGTTGCCTGCTGATAGATTAGTACCTAGAGGTTATGGTGAAGATGTACCAACCACTTATTACGATATTGATGAAACAACAGGTGATACACTAGGTGTTTATAAATTAACCGAAAAGTATATCAATCAATTTAAAAAGACTGATAAAATCAAGTTTGAACTGTTACACCAAATGAACAGACGTACTGAAGGAAAAATTGTAGGGGTTGATTATGTGCCGTCTGAAGCGCCTAAACCTGAAGAAGGTGGAGAACAAAATAAAGAAGGAGAAGAGTAGATACTCTAAATATTAAATAATTAAAAGCGTCCCGTTAGTTTCGGGATGCTTTTTTAGTTTAAAATATTACTAAAACACTAAACCAAAATGTCAGACGAAAGATATAAACAAAGAGGGGTCTCAGCATCAAAAGAAGATGTACACAATGCCATAAAAAATGTAGATAAAGGTTTATTTCCACAAGCTTTCTGCAAAATTATTCCCGATTATTTAACAGGAGATGATGATTATTGTATAGTAATGCATGCTGATGGTGCTGGAACAAAAAGTGCTTTGGCTTATATGTATTGGAAAGAAACAGGAGATGTGTCTGTTTGGAAAGGTATTGCCCAAGATGCCCTTATAATGAATATTGACGATTTGCTTTGTGTTGGTGCTACAGAAAATATTTTGCTCTCATCAACCATTGGGCGAAATAAAAATTTAATTACAGGTGATGTGCTTTCCGCTATAATTAATGGCACTGAAGAATTGTTAGCAGATTTAAAAAAATATGGTGTTCAGATTTACTCAACTGGTGGAGAAACTGCAGATGTGGGTGATTTAGTAAGAACAATAATTGTGGATTCTACCGTTACAGCAAGAATGAAAAGAAGTGAGGTAATTGATAATGCCAATATTAAACCTGGAGATGTAATTGTAGGTCTAGAATCATTTGGTCAAGCCACTTACGAAACCGAATATAATGGTGGAATGGGCTCTAATGGTTTAACGTCAGCTCGTCATGATGTGTTTGATAAATATTTAGCAAAAAAATACCCCGAAAGTTTTGACCCACAAGTGCCTAACCAATTAGTGTATTCAGGCAATAAAAAATTAACAGATGAGGTAGAAGGTAGCCCTATTGACGCTGGAAAATTAGTGTTGTCACCAACTAGAACTTATGCCCCAATCATAAAAGAAATTTTAACTAATCACCGCAATCATATTAACGGAATGGTACATTGCTCAGGTGGAGCACAAACAAAAATATTACATTTTGTAAATAATGTCCACGTTATTAAAGACAATATGTTTGATGTCCCTCCTTTGTTTAAACTAATTCAAGAACAATCTGGCACCTCTTGGCAAGAAATGTATAAAGTGTTTAATATGGGACACAGAATGGAAATTTATTTACCTAAAGAATACGCACAAGATATAATTGATATTTCAAAATCATTTAATGTGGATGCTAAAATTATTGGAAGAGTTGAAAAAAATGACGTTAAAAAATTAACCATCAAATCGCAGTTTGGTGAGTTTATTTATAATTAATAATTGGAATAACCATTACAAAAGCAATGAGCGATTTATTACAAAAATTAGAATCAATTAATATCAGGTTTGATGAAGTAGCACAAAAAATTGTTGACCCCGAAATTATTTCGGATATGAAACGCTACGTTAAATTGAATAAAGAATATAAAGATTTAGAAGAGATAGTTAAAGTATATAAAACTTATAAAAATGTACTTGACAATATTAAATCTGCAAAAGAAGTCATTAATTCTGATGAAGATGCCGATTTTAAAGAAATGGCTAAAATGGAATTGGATGAATTGTTGCCTAAAGTTGAAAAACTTGAGGAAGACATAAAATTGTTATTAGTGCCAAAAGACCCAAATGATGATAAAAATGTAATTGTTGAATTAAGAGCAGGCACAGGTGGTGATGAATCTTGTATTTTTGTTGAGGATGTGTTTAGAATGTACACCATGTATGCCAAAAACAAAGGGTGGAAATTAGAAGTGGTTAATTCTAATGAAGGTGGAACAGCTGGTTACCGAGAATTGTCTTTCGAAATATCAGGAGAAGAAGTGTATGGTACTATGAAATTTGAATCAGGTGTTCACCGTGTGCAAAGAGTACCCGACACCGAATCTCAAGGTCGTGTGCATACATCTGCCATTACTTGCGCTGTTATGCCTGAGGCAGATGAGGTTGATTTTACATTAAATATGGCTGACGTTAAAAAAGATACTTATAGAGCGTCTGGAGCTGGTGGTCAGCATGTTAATAAAACAGAATCAGCTGTACGTTTAACCCACATACCAACCAATACGGTAGTAGAGTGTCAAGATGGTCGTTCGCAACATAAAAATTACGATAAAGCATTGCAGGTGTTAAGAACAAGATTATATCAAGCAGAGGTAGAAAAACAAGAACAAGCTAGAGCCGCAGAACGTAAATCATTGGTATCAACTGGTGACCGTTCAGCAAAAATTAGAACCTATAATTACCCACAAGGTCGTGTAACAGATCACAGAATAAATAAAACAATGTACAATTTGTCTGCTTTTATGAATGGTGATATGCAAGAAATGATTGATGCACTGAGAATGGCAGAAAATGCCGAAAAATTAAAAGCAGGAGGATTGTAAATCCTACTGAAAGTCTAATAAAAAATAAAAATGACACACCAACAATTAATAAATAATATCAAAAAAAAGCAAAGTTTTCTTTGTGTAGGGTTAGATGTAGATTTAGATAAAATCCCAAAA
Source organism: uncultured Crocinitomix sp. (assembly GCA_964419855.1). Taxonomy (GTDB): domain Bacteria; phylum Bacteroidota; class Bacteroidia; order Flavobacteriales_D; family Crocinitomicaceae; genus Putridiphycobacter. The sequence goes on along the minus strand of CAYQRJ010000007.1, from coordinate 7,271 downwards.
TTTTTATTACAATATGATGACCCAATTTTTGAATTTAACAAAAGAATTATTGATGTCACTAAAGATTTAGCTGTTGCTTATAAACCAAACATTGCCTTTTACGAATGTCATGGCTCAAAAGGTTGGGAGTCTTTAAAAAAAACATTAGATTATATCCCTAAAAATATTTTTACAATTGCTGATGCAAAAAGAGGTGACATTGGAAATACATCTCATTATTATGCCAAAACATTTTTTGAATATTTAGATTTTGATGCTGTTACGGTTGCTCCTTATATGGGAGTAGATTCAGTCACTCCATTTTTTGAATATAAAGACAAATGGGTGATATTGTTAGCGTTAACATCAAACAAAGGGGCGTTAGATTTTCAATTTACAACCGATTTGAATGGAGAAAAATTATTTGAAAAAGTACTCAGAAAATCAAGCGAGTGGGGTGATGAAACCAAATTGATGTATGTTGTTGGTGCCACAAGAGCTGAAAAAATTGCAGACGTCAGAAAAATTGCACCCAAACATTTCTTTTTAGTACCCGGAATTGGTGCACAAGGTGGATCTTTAGGTGATGTAGCACAATACGGTTGGAATGAAGATTGCGGCTTATTGGTTAATTCATCAAGAGGGATTTTATATGCAGGTAACGATAAAGATTTTGCAAATAAATCAAGAGAACAAGCTTTAAATATTCAAGCACAAATGGCACAAATTCTTAAACAAAAAAGCTTTGTCAAATAATTTTTTTATTACCTTTACTAAAAACTAATAAATTTGAGTAATATGATTTTATCAACAACTGATGCAATACCCAATAAAGAAATAATAGAAATATTAGGGATAGCTAGAGGAAGTACAGTTAGAGCCAGAAATATTGGTAGAGATTTTTTTGCAGGATTAAAAAATATTGTAGGTGGCGAAATTGAAGAATATACTAAACTTCTTGCTCAATCAAGAGAGCAAGCCATGAAACGAATGATAGAAGACGCCGAAAAGTTAAATGCAGATGCCCTTATTAACATAAGGTTTACAACCTCTATGGTAATGCAAGGTACAGCAGAAATCTTAGCTTATGGCACAGCTGTAAAAATACATTAAATGGATACTTTTGCTATTTCAATACTAATTTTGGAAGCAATTTTGTTTATTGTTTGCTTAGTTTTAATTATTTATTTAATATTTAGAAGAGTTAAAATTAAAAAAAACGAAAATTTTGAAGATAGAAATAATTAATTTTCTGTATTAATGCAAGAAGCTTATTTACATTACGCTTTTAAAACAAAATTATTAGGTAATAAATTTATAACAACTAATAATCAACAAGTAGAGGTTGTAAAGTTTGGATATCACAACCATAATGCAGGTCCCGATTTTTTAGAATGCCAAGCAAAAATTGATGATAAAATTTGGGCAGGACAAATTGAATTCCACGTTAAATCATCTGATTGGTTAAAACATAATCATCATAAAGATAAAAATTACAACAATGTTATTTTACATTTTGTGTTTGAACACGATACAGAAATAAAATCAGGTCAGTTAACATTGCCAACGGTTGAGCTGAAATCATTAATCAATCAAAATCATTATAATAAATATCAATCTTACATCACATCAAAACATTGGGTGGCGTGTCAAAACGACATTAAAAAAATTGATGAATTTATAATTTATCAGCAAAAAGAAAAAGCATTAATTAACCGTTTACAACGAAAATCAAGTCAAATTATTGATTTAATAAATGTTAATAATGGCGACAGAAAAAAAGTATTTTTTATTCAGTTGTTTAAAGCATTTGGAACAAAAGTTAATCAACAAGCATTTCAACAATTAGGTTATTTATTTGATTGGAGAATAATAGCCAAGCTCAATTTTGATAACTTTAAAATTCAAGCGTATGTGTTTGGTTTGGCAGGATTTTTAAATCAAGACATAGATGATGAGTATTTTTTAAATTTAAAAAACGAATTTCAGTACCTTAAACAGTTGTTTAAATTTAAAGAAATGAATTTGAGCCATTGGAAATTCTCAACCATGCGCCCATCAAATTTCCCTACGGTTAGATTGGCTCAATTGTGTGAGGTACTATCAAACCAAATTAATTTATCAGTTAATGATGATATTGATGAATTTAAAAATCATTTAAAAATAAACCTAAATGATTATTGGAAACAACATTACAATTTTAATAAAATCGGAAAAAAAACAACTCCAAATTTAACCCCTTCATTTATTGATTTAATATTAATTAATGTTTACATACCTTACGTGTTTAGTTTAGCAATTTTAGCTGATGACGAAAATAAAAAGTTAACCACCTACGAATGGTTAGAGCAAATAAAACCCGAAAAAAATAGCATTATAAGACAATGGAAATCTATGGATATTGAGGTTAAATCTGCATTTGATAGCCAAGCTTTAATTGAACAGAAAAATGAGTTTTGTAAACATCATAAATGTTTAAAATGCAATATTGGAGTTAATTTATTGAAAAAATAAATTTCTTTCTTTTTACTCCTTCTCTAGTAACCTTGCAGGTTTACCCCACAAACCACATCACCTGCAAGATTTAAAACAATCAATTAAGCAGAATCAAAATGATGTCGTAAAAAATAGAATTTTGTTAAAAGGCATATATATCAAAAAAAAATGTATCTTTGATTTTTTATTCTGTTAGTGATTGGAGTGATAGCTTTACATTTGAATTGGTTTAGTTGAATTGCTGATAAAATTGCGATTCCGAAAATTTTCGGAAAAGCACATTTTAGCAGAAATGAAAACTTAGCAAATCAAATGAAAACTTTAACGGAAAGCACGGTAAACAGCCAAATAATAAATGAAGAAATTAATACAGAAAATAGCTTTTTTCTTTGAAATGCGTTCCTTTGGGGTGAGTACTTGGTTTGCACGTAAATTAAGAGTAGATGTATCAAGAGTGAGGTTGTTTTTTATTTATTTTGCTTTTATTGGGTTAGGATCGCCAATTTTATTATATTTGATTATGGCTTTTGTTTTGGAGCATAAACACATTTTTAAATTTCAACGTAAACGTAAAACCATTTGGGAAATATAATGAGAAAGCATTTTAAATTTTTTTCTAAACTGTACTTTGCTTTAGGTTTAATCTTGGTTATTATTCTTATAGGAACATTTGGTTTTATGATTGTTGAAGGTTGGAGACTTTTAGATTCCTTGTATATGACCATTGTTACGGTTTCAACAGTTGGTTTTAGAGAGGTTCATGAGTTGAGTGATGGAGGTAAAATGTTTACAGCATTTTTAATTGTTACAAGTTTTGGTACGTTTACTTATGCGGTGTCGGCGGTAACAACTTATATTATTGGAGGGGAATATGTTAAATATTATAAAGAATTAAAAAATATGAAAAATCTTGAAAATTTAAGAGGTCATACTATTGTATGTGGGTATGGTAGAGTGGGAAAACAAGCAGCACACGATTTAAGATTTTATAAAAAAAATTATGTGGTTATTGAACGTGATGCAGAAGTAGCTTTGAGTGAGGATGATGAAAATAACGAATTTAATGAGGTGTTTGTAAAGGGAGAAGCAACAGATGATATGGTTTTGGTAAAAGCAAACATTAAAAAGGCAGATGCTTTAATTACAGCTTTACCAAAAGATGCCGATAATTTATTTGTAGTATTGTCTGCCCGAGAGCTTAACCCTAAACTTAAAATTATTTCAAGGGCTTCATCTTATTCATCTATGCGGAAACTGAGAATTGCTGGTGCCGATAATGTAATTATGCCTGATACGGTTGGTGGTGCACACATGGCGTCTTTAGTAGTTAACCCTGATGTGATGGAGTTTTTAGATTTAATTCAAGTGTCGGGAAAAGCTACTGTGAATTTGGAGGAAATTAATTTTCAGCAATTACCAGAAAATTTAAAATATTGTACCATAAGCGATTTAAAGCAAAAAGCAATGGTGGGGTGTAATGTGATTGGTTTAAAAAATAGCAAAGAAGAATATATTATTAATCCACCTGATGACACAAAAATTAATCCGGGATCTAAATTATTTGTACTAGGAAATCCTGAGCAAATAAGGTTATTAAACGAAAAGTTTGGTATAAAAAAATGAAAATTTTAATTACTGGTGCAAACGGATTGCTTGGGCAAAAAATAGTTAAACATCTTAATAAGCAAAAGGTTGATTTTTTAGCCACTTCTTTGGGCGAAAATAGAAATTCTAAATGTTCATCTAGCAATTATAAAACTTTGGATATTACTGATGACTTAGCAATTAAAAAGATAGTTGACAGTTATAAGCCAACTCATATCATTAATACGGCAGCAATTACTAATGTAGATTTTTGTGAGGATAACCAACAACTTTGTCAAAAGGTTAATGTGGAGGCAGTTAAATTGTTGTTTGAGGTGTGTAAGCAAAATAATTGTCATTTCATTCACTTATCTACCGATTTTGTCTTTGACGGAAAAAATGGACCTTACAAAGAAACCGACACACCTAATCCGTTAAGTGTTTATGCAAAATCAAAATACAAATCGGAACAAATTTTATTGAATGATGATTATAAAAATTGGGCAATTTTAAGAACTATAATTGTTTATGGTCAAGGCGAAAATTTAAGCCGTTCAAATATTGTGTTGTGGGCAAAAGAGGCTTTAGAAAATAAACAAAGTTTAACCATAGTTGATGACCAATTTAGAGCACCAACTTGGGCTGATGATTTAGCTTGGGCGTGTATTAAAACTGCAAAAATAAAAGCAAGAGGTATTTTTCATATTTCAGGTCCAAAAACCATGTCTATTTATGAAATAGTTAAACAAATAGCGGAGTTTTACGGTTACAATTCCTCTTTAATTACCCCTATAAAATCTGACACTTTAAACCAAAAAGCACCCCGCCCGCCCAAAACAGGTTTTATTTTAGATAAAGCTAAAACCGATTTAGGCTATAATCCAAAATTGTTTAAAGAAACTTTGAAATTGATTAAATAGTTACGTTACTAAGTCTTATAAAAATCACCCAAAAAACTAATGATTATTATAAAATAAAAATGAAAAATTACAAACTTATATTATTGTCGCTCATATTGTTATCTTGTTTAGATAAAAAGAAAGATATTTTAGCAACAGAAGAAAAAAAAGAAGTTGTTAGCAAATTAAAAACAGCAAAAACTTCAAATATAGAAACTATAGAGTACGACTCTTTAAACCTCATAAGATATGAATCCATTTCGAAATTTTATGTATTAAATTCAGAAGATTCAAGCTCTGTTGATTCTGTAATAAATGTTTATAAAGAGTTAATATCAAAAGATTCATTATTCAAACCTGTTTACCAAAGTTTAATTACAGTTTATCAAAAAGAAGGTGATTATTATAAAGCACTAGACTTGATTGAAAGATTCATTCAGTTAAATAGTGAAAAGAACAATTATTCTTTTTATTATCAAAAATCACTTACATTAATGTGTATTGATGGTAAAGAAAAAGAAGGAGGTGAAATAATGAATGAATTATGGAAAAAAATGAAAGAAGATGATGAGTTAAATGAAGTGAACCTCACACTATTGTTAATGATATCAAAAATACTAAATAAAGATGAAGAATTAGAAAAAGTTAAAAAAAAGCTAAATACTGAATTTAATATAGATATTTTATTAATTAATTCAATGGTAAATTCTTCTGATTTAGAATACATTTTACCATGTAAAAGGATTTGGTAATCTCCTATCGATTGCAAGTAAAAATAAAAATGTACAAACGTGAAACCTTTCGTGAGTGAAACCTACTCAATTCTATCGAAATAGGATAAAATATCAAAACAAATGAGATGTAAGCGTTTAAAAATTAAGCAAAGAAAGATTTTGTGGAAATGTGTTTTATGTATGAGAACAATCGTTCAAAACAAAAAAATATCAAGTTAAATTATTTTATATATATTTGTTACCATCTAATCATAAAACTAAACAATGAAAAAAATATTAGCATTACTACTTGTTTTTAGTCCAATTTTAACTATTGCGCAAGATAAAGGACTCGACCAAAAAATTGATGAAGCATTTGGAGCCGCAACTGGCTGGTTTGTAAATGGAATATTTTATCAAATTCCTATTGGAACAATTGAAGAATCTATTACACTTGATTTGGATGTTTTAGATAAATTAACACCCATTTCTGACACTGTAAGTGAATATAAATTAGAATCAGGTCTTAAGTATATTGGTAAAGAGGATACTCTTTTTGTTTCTAATGTACCATTAAGTAAAGGACAAATAGCTGAACACATAAATATTGAGAACAGTAACAACCTAATTATTAGTAATGGTGGGGAGATAAAAATTGCGTATTCTGATTTAGATAATATTCAAAATTCTATTACAGCTACTGTTTCCGCCCCATATACAAAAGTATATTGGGTACTGTTTCCATTAATTTTAGGCGCTCTATTTTTTACATTTTATTTTAAATTTATAAATATTAGGGGTTTTGGAACATCTGTCAAAATTGTTTCAGGTAAATATGATGAAATTGAAGGGATAAAAGATCATAAAATTGAAGTGTCTGAAAAATCTGTTTTTACAGATGATGGTGATATTCCAGATACCATTAGAGTTGAGGGACATGAAGGTGAAGTGTCGCACTTTCAAGCATTAACTGCTGCTTTATCTGCTACGGTTGGCTTAGGTAATATTGCTGGGGTTGCCATTGCGGTTTCTATTGGTGGAGCAGGTGCAACGTTTTGGATGATTATTGCTGGTTTACTTGGAATGGCATCAAAATTTGTTGAATGTACGTTGGGTGTGAAATATAGAGATATTGAAGATGATGGAACAGTGTATGGTGGTCCAATGTATTATTTAAGAAAAGGTCTTAAAGACAAAGGATTTGAAGGTTTAGGCAAAGTATTGGCAGTGATTTTTGCCATTTTTGTAATTGGAGGTTCTTTTGGTGGTGGAAATATGTTTCAAGCTAACCAAGCATTTACAATTGTTGAAAATATTACAGGTGGAGAAAATTCTTTTTTATACGGAAAAGGTTGGCTGTTTGGCTTAATAATGGCCATTTTGGTTGGAATTGTAATTATTGGTGGAATTAAAAAAATTGCCAAAGTAACCGATAAAATAGTGCCTTTTATGGTGGCAATTTACGTAATAGCTTCTTTGTTTGTTATTTTTGTTAATTATGATCAAATTGGAGCAGCTTTCGGACAAATTTTTAATGGCGCTTTCACGGCAACAGGAATTGCAGGTGGTGCTATTGGTGTTTTAGTTCAAGGGTTTAAAA
>CAYQRJ010000006.1:17193-26435 GCA_964419855.1 uncultured Crocinitomix sp. | reverse complement strand
ACTTTCTCTGTCGTATAATATAAAGAAATATTTTGAAGCACTAGATTGCTTATAACCGAAATTATTCGGAATGTTAGGGAGATTTAATTGAGGTTTCTTTTCCTTATTATAAATAATAAGTATCTCGTTATCAAAAACAGCAAATGAATCTACCTTATCACTGCTATTAGTTATGTTTAATTCCCCATTAATATATAAGAAAATATTTGAGTTAATATCAAATTTTTTTATATTGGATTTACTGTTAATTAAAATCATTTTTAAAATATTTCAATAAAGTTAAAAAATTGATGATTGACATTATCACTCTCTAATAATGCTTTTAAATAATTACTTTCACTTAAACCCAATGAATTCATAAGTGTTTGATTTACATTGTATATTTCTTCATATTTATCACCATTTAAAAGCATATTCTTAAACTTCTGCACCCTTTCAGCTTTTGTGATATTTGGGTTTGCTCTAAAAAAATATTTTATTTGGTCTATGTTTGTGACATTAGGGTTGCTAATGTATGCTTTAAATTGGTTATAAAAAGAAGAGGTAAAAGAAGTAGAGCTAGCATAATTTTTAGTTTCCACAAAAATCATTTGAGTACCGTCACTAAATTGCAAGTCAAAACGGCAACCCGTTGATGCGTCTGCTAAATCATCAATACTTGCTTCAAATTTTACTAATGTTTTTCCGTTTAAATTTGTTTGTGACAGGTTGTTTAAGATTTCTAAGCCATAAGCACCACCTTTAAACTTGGTAGGAGTTTGCATTAGTTCATCAACATACTTTTCAATATTAGTTATATTACTGTAATTTGATACTAAGTTATCAAAATCATCCAATACTTTATCTAAAGATTTTACACCTGTTGAATTTAAACTGTGTAACCTTATAAATTCATCACGAAAAGCATTAATAGAAGCATATCTTATAGCTCTATTAGGTGTAGTAGGTAAGTTTTTTAACTTATTGAATATAGATGTAAATTCAGATTTTTGAAGGATTGAGGTTAATTTAGCAACATCACCCCCCGCATTAACCAACTTCCAAGCATTATAACCTTGAGTGTTAATATCAGAGGTAATTTGTGTTTTTGTTTTGTTGGGGTTGTTGTTTATAAAATCATCAACAAATTCTACTTCATCAATATTTTTTCTAATGAGGTCATCTACTAGGGCGTCATCAAGTACCTCCCACGCCTCAACAAGTTGTGGGGTTTGAATAATTTTATTTTTAAAAGCGGGTGGGGCGTTGGCAAGGTCGTTAGAGAGTTTTGTTAGTTTGGTGCTCCAAGTTGGTTGGGTTATTTTGTTTAACAAAGCGGCGTTTTCGTCCGTGCAAATTTTAGTTAGTAATTCTTCAAATTGGGTATTTTTTACGCCATTTTTTACTAAGGTGTTGTTTAAAATGTTAAGCTGTTGTTGGGTTAGGTTTTTGGTTGTGGTGTTTTGTCTAAAATCATCTTCAGCACTTAAATTGAGTGTCGAAAAAACACTTAATGTAATTAAAAGTAATATTTTATAAAAAGAGGACATATATTTTACAAATATAAAAATTGCAAAGAATTTGAGTATCAAAGTCTCATTTTTTAATTTTCAACACTTAAAATTGTATAAAAAAGTTAAAAATTAAAATGAAATAAGTGTGTATTGCATTTAAAAGTTATAAATTTGGACGTCTATTTAGTAAATAAGGGGTAAAAAACAATGAAAGCATTATATTTAAAAGAAATTCGTTCATTTTTAGGGTCAGCCATTGGCTATATTGTAATGGGTGTGTTTTTAATTTTAAATAGCTTGTTTTTATGGGTGTTTTCGTCTGGAACAAATATTTTAGAAGGAGGAACAGCAGATTTAGTGCCATTTTTCACCATTGCTCCTGTCATTTTTTTTATTTTAATTCCCGCCATTACTATGCGCTCTTTTTCTGAGGAGAAAAGAACAGGCACCATAGAGTTATTACTAACTCGCCCCATAACAGATTTACAAATTATTTTAGCCAAATATCTTGCAGGTTTAACTTTAGTGGTTATAGCCATTTTTCCTACCTTAATTTATTATTTAACTGTCCATTTTTTAGGTTCGCCAGTAGGTATAGTTGATGATGGGGTTATTATTTCGTCTTATATTGGGCTTATTTTTGTAGGGTCGGTATTTGTTTCAATAGGTATTTTTGTGTCTAGCTTGTTTGATAACCAAATACCTGCTTTAATTGTATCGGTTTTAGTAACTTGGTTTATGTATATGGGGTTTGATTTTTTGTCGAGTTATGCACAATTTGGTAGTTTTGATGTTGTAATAAGAAATTTAGGTGTTGCAGAGCATTTTCAATCTATTCAAAAAGGCGTATTGGTAAGTACCGATATGGTTTATTTTATAAGTGTTAATGTGATATTTATTTTGGCTACAAAACTAAAATTACAATCACGAAAATGGTAATATGAGCAATAAAAACGAAACAAAATATAATTCAATTTTAATTTATGTAGGAATAGTTTTAATCCTATTTTTAATTAATATTTTGGCATATTATTATGTTAATCGAGTAGATTTAACAGAGGATAAACGTTATTCATTGTCTGATTACACCATTGAATTGTTAAAAGATGACAACCGTTTAAAAGATAGGGTGTTTTTTAAAATTTATTTAGATGGTGATTTGCCTGCCGATATGATTACCATTAGAAACGAAATTAAAAATACCTTAGACGAATTTGTAGCGGTAGCAGGTGATAATATTCAGTATGAATTTATAGACCCAGATGGCTCGGAGGATGAAGATTTTAATGACCAACTAAAACAAACTATTTTTAACAAAGGAGAAGGAATTTTACCCACCTATTTAAAAAGCATAGAATCAAACTCGGCAGAGTTGCAAACCATTTGGCCAGGGGCAATTGTTGAATACAGAGGTAAAACAGCAGATGTGGTGCAGTTTTTTGACAGAGAAGCCATTGTAATGGACGAAAACGTGAGAAATTTAGTCGATCAAACCATTAATAATATAGAATTTAAACTCATTAGCTCAATAAGACGTGTAACTACCGAAAAGAAAAAAAGAATAGGATTTTTACAAGGTCATGGTGAGTTAGATAAAAAAATGACTTGGGATATCCGTCAAGCCCTTGAAAAAGATTATGTAATTGGCGATATTGAAATTAATGAGCAATTAAACGCCTTTGATGATATTGATGCTTTAATTATTGCCAAACCCACACAAGCATTTAATGAGAAAGAAAAATTTATAATTGACCAATTTATAATGAATGGAGGTAAAACCCTTTGGTTTATTGACCCTATTGATGTTAATTTGGATTCATTAGCGTTTACAGGTGAAACTATGGGGCTGAGCAGAGATTTAAACATTGAAAAAGATTTGTTGTTTAAATATGGGGTTAGAATTAATAACGACATTGTGGTGGATAATCAGTGTACTAACGAATTAATTCCGCCTAATAATTTAAAACCACCAGGTTTGCCTTGGGTGTTTTACCCCTTAATTTATCCAGAGGAACACCCCATTTGCATTAATATTGACCCCATTCATTTACAATATACGAGTTCTATTAAAATTGTAAATCAAAACGATAAAAATGTAAAAAAAACGGTGTTGTTAAAAAGCTCTCCCGAGTCAAAATCGCTTTTGGCTCCAGTTAGAATTAATTTTGGTTTTGCTTTTGACCAATGGAAACCTGATTTTTCAAATCCGGAGTTTGGTAATAACCCAGTGGCTGTTTTGTTAGAAGGTCAGTTTAAATCACCTTTTGAAAATAGAATTTCAGATGCCTTTTTAAAAGATGGGGCTTACCAAACTAAATTTACATCAGTGGACAATAAAATGTTGGTGGTGGCAGATGGCGATATGATTAACAGCAGTTATGTTTATTTTACTAAAGGTCAAAAAAAGATGGCACCTATACCTTTGCATGTCGATAGAATGGGAGTGCTTACCCCAAATGGTTCACCAAAATATGTGTTTGGCAATAGAGAGTTTATCCAAAATGCTTTAGATTATTTGTTAGGCGATAATTCTTTAATAGGTATCCGTTCTAAAACCATTACTTTACGTATGTTAGATTCTGAAAAAGTAAACAAAGATAAATCTTTTTGGAAATTTTTAAACATCTCCGTTCCGCTTATGTTTTTAGTTGTTTTAGGAGGTGTTTTATATGTTATTAGAAGAAAAAAATACGCCCATTAAATTATGAAAAACATTAAATTAATACTTATTTTTATTGTTATAGCTGTTTTATCTTTTTTTGTATATCAAACGGTAACTGGTAAAAAATCATCATTATCAGCACAAGCCTTGTCAGATTTTGCTGTAAAAGATACTGCCAATGTAGATAAGATACATTTATCCGACACCAAAGGTAATGATTTAACCTTTGTTAAAAATAACGGTAAGTGGACGTTTGAAGATGGAGAATGTGTGCAACAACACTTAATCCAAAGTTTTTTAGAGGCGTTTAAGCACATTTCAGTTAAAGCACCTGTGGGTAAAAATGCGGTGGATAACACCAATAAAATGATTTTAACCAGCCACCGTAAAGTTGAAATTTTTAAAAATGGTAAATGGATTAAAACTTGGTACATAGGCAACGCCACTGCCGACCATTACGGAACGTTTTTGTTGTTAAAAGACCCTGAAAAAGGGAAATCACCTGAGCCATTTATAATGTTTTTACCTAATATGTTTGGTTCGGTGGGCGATAGATTTTCAACCGATAAATTAGATTATTTATGTTCGGAGATTTTTAGATATGACCCCACAAAAATTGCCGAAATTGAAGTTAAAATTCCCGAAAAACCTGAACTTAACTTTAGAATTACTCAAAATGATGATGTTTTTGCTTTATATAATAATGATAAAAAAATAGAAGATTTTGACACCCTAAAAGCAAGACAGTATTTTGTAGCGTATAAAAAAATTCATTTTAATTCTTATAACCGAACTTTGCCTCAATCAGGCGTAGATTCTTTAAGACAATCTACCCCAATGACCATTATAAAAGTAACAGATGTTGATGGTGACGAAAATCAAATAAAAGCCTACAAAAAAGGTGTACAAGGTAAAAAATATGATTTTGAAGGTAATTTATTGGTGTATGACAGAGATAATTTATGGGTATTTACCAATAATGACAGCTTAACCAAATGTCAATATTTTGTGTTTGATGTATTGCTAAAAGATGTCAACTACTTTAAAAAAACAAATTAATAATGAGGGTTTATTTAGATAATGCCGCTACCTCTCCTATGGCAAAAGAGGTAATTGATATAATGACTGATGTGATGATTAATCATTTCGGAAATCCATCATCTACACATAGTTTTGGACGTGAATCTAAAGCAATCATTGAAAATGCTAGACGCAGTGTTGCTAAGTTAATAAATGCTCAGCCCAAAGAAATTATTTTTACCTCAGGCGGAACAGAAGCCGATAATATGGCGTTATTTTGTTCTGTGAATGATTTAGGAGTTAAACACATTATCAGTTCTCCCATTGAACATCACGCCGTAGAACACTCTTACAATAAATTAGTTCAAAAATACAACGTTAAATTATCTTTGATTAAAGTAGATGCCAAAGGAAATGTTGATTTGAATCATTTAGAAGAATTACTATCTCAATCTACCGAAAAAACCTTGGTGAGTTTAATGCACGCCAATAACGAAATAGGTACACTTTTACCTTTAAAAGAAGTAGGGGAGATGTGTAAAAAACATCAAGCCCTTTTTCATTCAGATACAGTGCAAACCATGGCGCATTATCCTTTTGATTTAGACACCTTAAATGTTGATTTTTTAACTTGCTCGGCACATAAGTTTCACGGTCCTAAAGGCATTGGTTTTTTATATGTTAATAAAGATTTAAAAATTAATCCACTAATTGAAGGTGGTAGTCAAGAAAGAGGACTAAGAGCTGGTACAGAAAATTTAATTGGTATTGCTGGTTTAGCAAAAGCATTAGAAATAGCCAACACCAATATTGATGAGCATATTAAATATGTATCTAATTTAAAATATGAGATGTTACAACAACTTCAATCAAACATTGAAGGAATAGAGGTGAATGGTGAAATTGAAAAAGATAAAAGTTTATATACGGTTTTAAGTATAAAATTTCCAAAATTTGATAAGCAAGAGGTGTTGTTATTTATGTTAGATTTAGAAGGCGTAGCCTGTTCAGGCGGAAGTGCTTGCTCATCTGGTGCTAATGCAGGTTCTCACGTAATAAGAGGAATTAATGGAGATACATCAAGGGCAACCATTCGTTTTTCGTTTAGTAGATACACCACTAAAAAAGACATTGATTTTGCTGTGGAAAAAGTAGTAAAAATTGTTAATTCATAAATGAAACAACTCTTTTACATATTATTTTTAGGAGTTATGTTTGCTTGTTCAAATTCTCCTTGGTCTAAGGCAGATAAAAATCAATTTATGGATGGGTGTATGGCTGAAGGCGGCTCAAAATCATATTGTAAATGTTATATGGAAAATGTTATGCAACAATATCCCATTAAAGAAGATGCCAACAATATGGATTATGAAACCAAAATAGAACTTTCTAAAGATTGCGAGTAACAGTATTTACTTTTAGTATTTCAAGATTTTTGAAATATAGCAGATGAATAAAGATAATTTCAAACTCCCTTAAATATGGGTATTATCAAATTGAACAATAAATCAATTGATAATTTGATTTACTGCATTTTAACTAAAAAACAATAAAATAGTGGTGAATTTTGCGGCTTAATATATCCTACTCAACTCTCCATACTCAATAATTTTACCAGTGGTTGTTTTTAAGCAAAGCTTTGAAACGTTAATGGTTTTATTTTTAAAATGAGCTTTAAGAATAGGAATAATATCAGTTTGTGTTAAGCGTGGAGAGTAGGTGTTTATGATTAAAAATCCTTTGGGTGTAAGGAGCTGAGATGCCGTTTCAATAAGTTGAGGGAAAAGATGTTCTATTTTCCACCGTTCTTTTTTTGCTCCTATACCATAAGCAGGCGGATCCATAACAATGCCATTATATTGATGTCCTCTTTTTACCTCTCTTTGAGCAAATTTTAAAGCATCTTCTAACACCCAATGAATACCACTAAGACCAGATAATTCCATATTTTGCTTACTCCAATTAATAACTTGCTTTACCGAATCGCAATGAAATGTATTAGCGCCTTTAGCAGTTGCTATTAATGAGGCAGCTCCTGTGTATGCAAATAAATTTAAAAAATTTTGTTTGGAATTAATGTGTTCATTAATAAACTCCCAATTGGTTTGTTGTTCTGGAAATAAACCTAAGTGTTTAAATTGAGTAAGTTTTAAATGAAAAACCAAGTGGTTATAGTTGATTTGCCATTGGGTTGGTGCATCTTTTAAACTCAGCCATTCACCTTTTGAACGGGTTTGTTCTTTAAATTCAAAATGAGCTAAATTATACCATTCTTTTTTAGATAATTGAGGCTTGAAATAAGCGTTTCTCTCAGGTCTAATAGTTACAATTTTACCCCAACGTTCTAATTTTTTATCATTTCCAGCATCAATTAACTCGTAATCATTCCACTGCTTGGCAAATGTTCTATTCATGGTTTATTTTTTACAAAAATAGCATTATTTAATCATTTTTATAAACTTAATCTATTATGAAATCAAAACAAAAAAAACAATTACCTTTGCTCCAATGGCAAAATCATTAACATATACACTTTCAATTGCTGGTTTTGACCCTTGTGGAGGAGCAGGAATTTTAGCAGATATTAAAACATTTGAACATTTTAAATGTATGGGAATGGCAATTCAAACTGCTAATACCATTCAAACCGAAAACCAATTTATTTCTGTTAATTGGATAGATGAAATTTTAATACAGAATCAATTAGAAACTTTATTAAAACAGTATCGTTTTAAAACTATTAAAATAGGGTTAATTCAAAGTATTTCTACTTTAAAAAAAGTGATTGATATATGTTTAAAATATAATCCTAACGTCAAAATAATATGGGATACTGTGCTTTCAGCATCAGCTGGATTTGATTTTAATTTTTCTGCAAATGGTATTTATGATGTTCTACAAAAACTTTATTTGATAACACCTAATTTTAATGAAATCAATCAATTAACAAAATTAGAAAACAGTATTGATAGCGCTAAGCAATTATCAAAACACACCAAAGTAATTTTAAAAGGCGGACACAATAATCAAAATAAAGGAAAAGATTATTTATTTGAAACCATTAATGGTCAACTGATTCAAAAGTCATATAATCCAAAAACAACCGTTAAACCAATAAACGAAAAACACGGTAGTGGTTGTGTATTTTCCTCAGCATTGGCTGCTAATTTAGCACAAGGTTATCCATTACATAAAAGCATTTTAAAATCTAAAAGATACATAGAACATTATTTATCCTCTAACAAAACACTTTTAGGGCAACATAAATTATGAGAAAATTAAGAAGGATATTATCAATTGCTGGTTACGTTCTTGTTTTTACAGGACTATTTTTTCATATAATGCGTTGGCCATATTTAGAAGTTTTAGTTTTTTCTGGATTAATTTCTTATTCAATATCTTTTATTTTGGTGATATTAAATAAAAATAACCAAGATGAAAATAACCAAAATATTTTAGATGATTTATAAAATGAAAGCCATCAGTAACATTCAATATATCACACAATCTAAAACAGAAATCTCAATTTTAGATGAAGTAAAAACTGTGTTAAAATCAGGCATAAATTGGGTACAACTAAGAGTAAAAGATGATTCCCTTGATATATTATCAATAGCCCAGCAAGTTAAACAATTAACAGATGAGCATCAAGCTACATTAATTATTAACGATAGGGTAGCATTGGCAAAACAAATTAATGCTGACGGTGTTCATGTGGGGTTAAATGATATGCCAATAGATGAAGTGAGAAAAATTTTAGGAGATCATAAAATTATTGGTGGAACAGCCAACACCCTTGCTGATGCAAAAAATGTAGAATTACTTGGAGGAGATTACGTTGGTTTAGGACCGTATAGACACACAACAACAAAACAAAAATTAAGTCCAATTTTAGGAATTGATGGTTTTAAATCTATCATCCCAAAAAAGGATACTTATGGCTGGGATATTTTAAATTTTAATATTCCAATTATTGCCATTGGTGGTTTACAATTAGATGACATTAAACTTTTAAAACAACAAACAGGAATTTATGGTATAGCATTGTCAGGTTTAATCTATAGGTC
>CAYQRJ010000006.1:0-17093 GCA_964419855.1 uncultured Crocinitomix sp. | reverse complement strand
ACTATGAAAAATCCACATCAAATTAAACGTTTTTTAATAAAAGCTTTTTACTATACCTTGGCAGCTTATTTTGGATTCAAATACGCCCAATACATTTCAAAACCTAATGTTGATACCGATACAAATTTAGAGCTAATTGGTGGAGCAAATGTTTTAATGTTGTTAATGATTATAGAATTATCAATAGCTGGTTTAATTCATTTATTTGTTAATAAAGAGTTGGACTAATCAGCTTTAAAAATAAATATTGTTATTTTATTGTTATTTTTTTTAAATGATTTCATTCTATAGATATTTTTTTTCTACATTTGCTCTCAAATGTTAAAACCTATTTCTAAAATAGCACTTATTTTAATCTTTACCTTCATCTCGGGGTTAGTAATGACAGATTGCATTTTACCCGAAATTCAATCAGAAGAGCGTGCAGAAATTGAAATAGAAGAAGAAAGAGAAATTGAATTTATTGAGCAAATTGAAAATATTCTTGTTTCTAAAACAATTACTGATGAAGGTGGTAAAAAAATCAGTATAAATCAATATCAACCCGAATTATCAGTTCAAAAGGTTTTATCTATTTCTAAAATTATTGAAAATCAAAAGTTTTCTATATTTAATGGTGTTTTATACCAAAAGTTACCAAAATACATTCTTTACGGTAGCTTAAAAATATTTTCTTAAATCTTTGTAAGTCTATTTAAAGACTTTTTTACTTGTAAACTCTCTATAGTTTTACGAGCCCTCAAATTTAGCATTGATTACTAACTTACTAAAAAATTCAAAAAAATATGAATACAACATCATTTGATGAAGATAAATGTTTAAATAAATTAAGACATTTTCTTCCTGCACAAGCGCCTTTAAAAGATTTTGTGCACCACAATACACTTCATGCTTTTCAAAAATTAGATTTTTTTGAAGCATTAAGAGTTTCTGCCGAAATTTTTGGTAACAGAACAGTACTTCCTTTAAAGGATTTTAAACAAAAATATAAAGATGGAGAAATTTCTGACAAAATAATTGATGAAGTAATTACCATTATTAAAGGTAAAGAAAATATTAAGCAGTGGAAAGATAAAATGTTTTCTACCAAAAGTCCTACTTTTTTTAAATCAAGAATAGGAAATTTAAGACACCATTGGGAAACCGATTACGGTATAGATATGGATGGGTTAGTAAGACCTAATTTAATTAGACTTTTAAATTCATATTTGGATCAAGGGATTGCTTTTGAAGGTTTTCCCATTAATAACCAAAGTTTAATTGATGCTATCATTCATATTCAAACACACAGTTACGCTAAAATATTTCATTCTAAAAGGGCTATTAAGTTTTTATATAAAGAAGATAAAAAACTTTCTGACTTATTAGAACTTATTGTTGGTGATGAACGCTTTTATGAACAATATTTAATTGATCAACAATATACTCACCCAGGTATTTCGGGTATGTTTTGTGCTGTTGAAGCTAAATTGGATTCCTTATATTCTAAACGCCCTGCAAAACTATTTGACATAATTTATATTGAATTATTGTTTGAATTACAATCGTTAGAATCTTTTGTAAATAAAAATTTTAGACCACTTTGTATTGGTGTTGATTTTGAACCTGAAGATATTTTTGCTAAGGTAGAATCAAGTGAATATTGGGAAGTATTAGAGCTTTGGCAACGTGCATTTGAGTTGTCATATCATGATCAAGTTTTAGCAGGTATTAAATATGCTAAAACATCAAATAAAACAGCTGAAATAAAAACACAAGCTTTCTTTTGTATTGATGACCGTGAAGAATCAATAAGACGAAATATTGAAAGCTTATACCCCGAATGCCAAACTTTTGGAACACCAGCTCACTTTAATATTGTAGCCCGATTTAAACCCGAAAATGCAAAGTTTTCAACTCAAATTTGTCCAGGTCCTTTTACACCAACTCATTTAATTAAAGAAAAAGACCGTAAGCTTAAATTTAAAACAGATATTCATTTCCAAAATAAAACACATAAATTTATTACTGGTTTTATTGTGTCTCAAACGGTTGGCTTTTGGTCAACTATAAAACTATTTTTCAACATCTTTAATCCTAAAGAAAGTGCAGCTCAATATAATGCTGCCAATGACCACATGGATTATAACTCTCATTTAATTTACGAAAATAAAAATGGAGAACAAGAAGATGGCTATCAAGTAGGGTTTACGTTTAAAGAAATGGTGGATATTGTTAAAGGAGAATTGTCAAATACTGGTTTAACTAAAGATTTTGCACCATTGGTTTACTTTTTTGGTCATGGTGGTAGTAGTACCAATAATCCTTATTTTGCTGGTTATAATTGCGGAGCTTGTTCTGGACGTCCTTCTACTGTTAATGCTAGGTTATTTGCTAAAATTGCTAATAGACCTGATGTGAGAGAAGCGCTTAAAAAAGAGGGGATTATTATTCCAGAGTCAACTCATTTTGTTGGAGGGTATCACGATACCACTCAAGATACTTTTGCTTATTTTGATGAAGATAATATTCCAGAAAACTTAAAAGAATTACATCTTTCTAGTAAAGAGAAATACAGCAATGCTTTAAGTTTAAATGCTAAAGAACGTGCCAGACAGTTTTTATTGATTAATACTAAAAAATCACCAAAAAAAGTTCATAAAGACATCAGAAAAAGAGCAGTTTCTTTATTTGAACCACGTCCTGAATATAACCATTCAAACAATTGTTTGTTTATTGTTGGACACCGTGATTTAACTAAAAACTTGTTTTTAGACCAAAGGGCTTTCCTTAATTCTTATGATTATAGACAAGACCCAGATGGTAAATTGTTAACCAATATTTTAAATGCTGGTACTGGTGTTTGTGGAGGGATTAATCTTGAATATTTTTTCTCAACAGTTGATAATGAAAAATTAGGAGCTGGTTCAAAACTACCTCAAAATGTGGTAGGATTATATTCAATTGCTAATGGGGTTAAAGGAGATTTAAGACCTGGTTTACCTTGGCAAATGATTGATGTTCATGACCCGGTAAGAATTCTTACTGTTGTTGAACAAAAACCTGAATTAGTACTGGAAGTTTTAAATGCCAATCCTTCTACTTTTGAATGGTATAAAAATGATTGGATGAAATTGACAGTTTACAATCCGTTTGATAATGAATTATACATTTTAAAAGATGAAAAATTTATTCCGTATCAACCTATTCATCAATCTGTTGAAATAATTGGAGATTTTGAAAAACTAATTGAATCTACTCATAAAAATTTACCCGTTTATAAACTTAACTAAAACTTTAAAATCATGGAATTAGAATTAATTTTACCTCTATTTTTACTTATCCCTCTTTTAGGGTTTATTGTAAGTTTTTTATTACCTGAACGTAATGAACAATCTATTTTTTTATCAATGGCAATCCCTGCTGCTGTACAATCTATATTAGCTATTGGATTTACTGCTTATTGGGCAATATTTATCAGAACACCTTTAAACATTAAAGAGATAACGCTTTATGCTTCTGAACACTATAAATTTTTTATAGATTTATTTTTTGATGAAGTTACAGCCACTTATTTAATTATGTCAAGTTTATTAACATTTATGATTTCTGTTTTTAGTAGAGGTTATATGCACAAAGACAGTGGCTATAAACGGTATTTTAACACAATGATATTATACTTTTTTGGCGTTCAAGTGATTATTTTTTCTGGAAATTTTGAAACCATGTTTATTGGTTGGGAAGTTTTAGGATTATCATCTTTCTTATTAATTGCTTATTATAGAGATAGATATTTACCTGTTAGAAATGGATTTAAAGTGTTTTCAATGTATCGTTTAGCTGATTTAGGGATGCTAATAGCCATGTGGTTAATGCATCATTTGTTTCACGAAAATGTAACCTTTTTTCAATTAAGAGATCAACATTTTGTGTTGGAGCATCTAAATGGAAACGAATTAACAGCTATTGTAATTTCTTTTGCCATTATTTTGGCTGCATCTGTAAAATCCGCACAATTTCCTTTTTCTTCTTGGTTACCAAGAGCTATGGAAGGACCAACACCGTCAAGTTCAATCTTTTATGGGTCTATTGCTGTGCATATTGGTATTTATTTGATGTTAAGAACGTATCCGTTTTGGCATAACATCATGTTTGTAAAAGTAAATATTATTATGTTAGGTTTACTAACAGGTTTTGTGTCTAGTGCTATAGCCAAAGTCCAATTTACAATTAAAGGGCAAATTGCTTACTCATCATTGGCACAAATAGGTTTAATGATGGTTGAAGTGGCTATGGGGTGGGAAACTTTGGCTTTAATTCATTTAACTGGAAATGCTTTTTTACGCTCTTATCAATTGTTAATCAGTCCGTCAATTGTAACCTATATGTTACGAGACCAATTTTTTAACTATGTGGCAAGTAAAAAGAAAGAGTTTAAACCTTGGCAATTAAAGCTATATAATACCATGTATGTTTTAGCTATAAAAGAATTTTATATGGATAATTATATCTACAAATATTTGTGGTTTCCATTTAAACGTTGGGGAGGTAAAATTGCTAGTTTAAGTACAAAATCTGCTTTGGTTATATTTGTATTGCTGGGTTCTTTTGCTATTTATCTACTAGCATTTTATGATTACGAACACTTAAATTTTAAAGCTTACATTCCTGACTTGTTCGGTCTAATAGCTTTAGCATTTGTGTTAAGGGCATTTACTATAAGAAAACACCCTTTTGGGGCTTGGATTTTACTTGTCCTTAATCATTTTTGGATTGCTTTTGCAGTGTCCTTTAACGAACATTTTAATTATGTAGAGCTAGTATATTATTTATCAGGCGTTATAGTTTCTGGTGCTGTCGGTTACTTTTTGTTATTAAAACTTGCAAAAACAGAGCGTTTTAGCTTAAATGATTATTATGGTCATGCTATTGAACATAAAGTATTAGCATTTTTATTCTTGCTTTGTGCATTATCGTTAGCAGG
The DNA here is from genome assembly GCA_964419855.1 of uncultured Crocinitomix sp. Classification (GTDB taxonomy): domain Bacteria; phylum Bacteroidota; class Bacteroidia; order Flavobacteriales_D; family Crocinitomicaceae; genus Putridiphycobacter. Next base: position 12,130 of record CAYQRJ010000006.1, on the reverse strand, counting down.
TTTCCCCATAACAACAACATTTTTAGGTGAAGATTTATTATTCTCTCATGTTCACATCAGCCAACCATTTTTTATGGCTATGTTAGGAGTAAATTATGTAATAGCAGGAATTTCAATAATGAGAATTTATTCAAGAATTTTTATGGGACCTAACCATAAATGGTACAGACCTGAGGCTAGAAGAGCTTCATAAATATAAATTAACTAAATTAAAAAATAAATATATGAAAACACAAGAATTACCCAAAACAGGGTTAGCAGGACTAAAAGCCCATTTTAAAGATGATTTAATGGCTGGTTTAATCGTATCATTAATTGCATTACCTTTATGTTTAGGTATTGCCAGTGCATCTGGTGTTCCACCTTTAGCAGGTGTAGTAACGGCAATTATTGGGGGTATAATTGGTTCTAGAATTGCAGGTAGTTATGTCACCATAAGTGGACCTGCTGCTGGTTTAATTGTAATTACTTTAGGTGCTGTAGAATCAATGGGGGCAGAAGGTTCATTAGAAGGTTATCCTCATGCTTTAGGGGCAATAGTTATTGGTGGATTAATAATGGCATTATTTGGTGTGCTAAAAGTGGGGAAAGTAGGAGATTATTTTCCTTCTGCAGCTGTTCATGGTATGTTAGCCGCTATTGGTGTCATCATTATGATTAAATTATTATTTCCTGCGCTTGGTGTACCCAAACCTAAAGGAGAAATTTTAGAGGTGGCAACTGAAATTCCTCATGCCTTTGCTCATCTTAATATTTATGCAGCTATTATTTCTGCAGTAACATTGGCTACCTTAATTATTCACCCTTTTATAAAAAGTAAAATTATAAAAATTATCCCTGCACCTATGTGGGTATTAATTTTTACAATTCCTTTAGCTGCTTATTTAGGAACCGACAAATTAGATATGGTTGATTTAGATGGTGGATTGTTAAGTGGGGGAGGATTAGAATTTCCTTCTTTTGCTAAAATAGGGACATCTGCTTTTTGGATAGCAGTTGTGGGAGTTGCCTTAGTATCTGCAATTGAAAGTTTACTAAGTGCAAAAGCAGTAGATACTTTAGACCCATACAAAAGAAGTTCTAATTTAGATAAAGATTTAATAGCTATGGGAGCAGGTTCTTCTTTAGCTGCTGTAGCTGGAGGTTTGCCAATGATTTCTGAAATTGTTCGTTCATCTGCCAACGTAAATAATGGAGCCAAAACTCAATGGGCTAATTTTTATCATGGGGTGTTTTTATTAATCTATGTATTAATTGGCGTGTCTGTAATAGAAATGATTCCTAATGCTGCTCTTGCTGCCATGTTAGTGTTTACTGGTTTTAAATTGGCTCACCCAAAGGAATTTAAACACATGTATAAAGTAGGGCTAATGGAGTTAGAGATTTTTATCGTTACTCTTGTAGCTGTTTTAGCCTCAGATTTAATTATTGGAATTGTAATCGGTATCGTTTTTAAATACATTCTTGTTTTATTTAAAGGTACAAAATTTAATGAACTGTTCAAATCTCATTTATCTATTGAACATAAGGGAAATACTAAAATTATACATCTACAAGGATCGCAAATTTTCTCAAACTATTTGTCTTTAAAGAAAAAAATGGATTCTGGAACAGAAAAGTTTGATGAAGTATTAATCGATTTTTCTGATGTTACTTTTGTTGACCACACAGTAATAGAACACCTTGAAGTTTACGAAAGAAATGCAAAACTTAAAGGCAAAGAAGTTCATATTATTAACATTGAATCTCTAAATCCTTTATCTGCCCATCCATTAGCCGCTAGAGATAGAAAAGCTAAAGCATTAGGTGAAACTATCACAGAAAAAAGAGAAATTTTACTTAGCCAATTTGCTAAAGCAAATGATTATCTTTATGTTGAAGATATTGAGGACTTTTCAAACTGGCAATTTTATGCGTTATCTATTCGAAAAAAAATAAAAACCATTAAAAATGTATTAAGTTTTAATGATAAACGCATCAATTATAATGTGGCAGATATGCATATTCAAAAAGGCGCCTTAACTACTGCCGAAATAGATAAACTGACTGTTATTAAAATTAGTGGTGTAGCCAATGTACCTAATTTCTATATGCACAAAACATTTTTAACCGATAAAATAAAAGAATCTTTTGGAAATGAAGATATTAATTTTGATTCTCACCCAGTGTTTTCTCAAAAATTTGTTTTAAGAACCGATAAACAAGAAAAAGAGGTACGTCAATTCTTTACACCTGAATTACTAACTTATTTTGAACAATTTGATGATTGTTATTTTAGTGGTAATGGTAAAGATTTAGTATTCCACATGGGAGAAAAACTTTTAAATGTGGAAGAAATAAAAGTATTAATTAATGAAGCTAAACAAATTGTTTCTAAATTAAAATAATGATGAAGATAAAACTATTAATTTTGTTTTTGACTTGTTCCTTAATTGGAATAAGTCAAAAACAAGTTGATGACCAATTTAACTCTTGGTGGACCTATTCAGGTACACATAAAATTACTAATAAATTTAGTGTTTCTACTTTGTATTCATGGCGTAGAAGTGACTTTGTTAAAAATTGGCAACAATCTCTTTTAAGAACTGGGTTAAACTTTAAAGTAACTGATAACTTTACCATTACTCCTGGGTATGATTGGTTAGTTAATTTTCCTTATGGTAAACAGCCGGCTTTAACTCAAAGTTATGAACACAGACCTTATGAGCAGTTTACAATCAAAAATAAAATAGGACGGTTTTATATTAAACACCGCTATAGAATTGAACAACGTTTTTTACAAAAAACAGGTCTAAATTCTAATAATGAAAAAGAGAGTTATGGTTATAAGTTTAGAAATAGAATAAGATATAGACTTACGTTTACTTTGCCAATCAATCATAAAACATTAGATAATAAAACATTATTTTTATCTGTTTACAATGAAGTTTTTATTAATTTAGGTAAAGGGGCAGGAATAGCAAAACCATTTAACCAAAATTGGTTCAATGCGTCATTGGGTTATAAGGTTAATAATCAAACAAGTGTTAAACTGGGTTATCAAAATCAATATTTAATTAAAGGAAACGGAAATATTGAACGAAATCATACCTTTATGTTTGGAATAAGTTATAATTTTGACTTTAGGAAATAAAATAATCTAAAATAACCTATGGAAAAGAAACAACACTCAAAATTAGGTCAATTAGCATCAACTGCTATTTGCGGAAATGACATTAGCTCATCTGTCCTATATGTATCTGCTCTTGCCATTGCGTTTGCTGGGCAGTATGCATGGGTAACACTTTTAATAGTATCACTAGTTCTATTTTTATTTAGAAAAATTTATGGAGAAGTTGTAGGGGCTTTACCTTTAAATGGTGGAGCATACAATGCACTTTTAAATACAACTAGTAAGTCAATGGCAAGTTTTGCCGCTACTTTAACTTTATTGTCTTATATGGCTACAGCTGTAATTTCAGCTAATGAAGCCATTCATTACTTACATCATTTAATTGAATCTTTACCTATAATTGTAGCAACCATTGTTTTATTAGCAATTTTTGCAGTTTTAGTCATTGGTGGTATTTCTGAATCAGCTGTAGTTGCCATAGGTATATTTATTTTTCATTTGTCTTCTTTATTAATTTTAGCAATTTTTATTGTCTATTATTTGTTACAAAATGGAACTGGTATTTTTACTGAAAATTGGCACATGCCTTTAACTGAAGGCAGTATAAGTAAAGCCATATTTTTAGGTTTTGCAGCATCAATGTTAGGCGTGTCTGGTTTTGAAAGTTCAGCCAATTTTGTTGAAGAACAAGAAAAAGGCGTTTTTCCTAAAACATTACGAAATATGTGGGCAATTGTTAGCATAATTAACCCTTTAATGGCTGTTTTTGCATTAGCGTTGTTTGCATTACCTGTTTTGCAAAACCCAGAATATCAAAATACATTATTAATTCAAATGGGAGAACATGTAGGTGGAAAATGGATTGCAACTTTAATTGCCATTGACGCTTTTTTAGTGCTTAGTGGTGCTGTACTTACAAGTTTTGTAGGCGTGTCTGGATTGTTAGAAAGAATGACCCTTGATAGAATTATGCCACCTTACTTTTTAAAGAAAAACAAAAAAGGAAGTTCTTATAGAATTATTATTATGTTCTTTTTACTTTGTGTTTCTGTACTCTTAATTACTAATGGAAATGTAAAACTTTTAGCAGGGGTTTATACCATTTCTTTTTTAACAGTAATGGCGTTATTTGCTGTTGGTAATATCTTACTTAAAGTAAAGCGTAAAAAATTACCCCGACCAGAAAAAGCATCTTGGATTGCTGTTTTTATAGCTTTATCAGCAGTTATTATTGCATTAATAGGAAACATTGTTATGCCTCCTGAAGAAGGTAATCCAAGTAATTTTATTGTGTTTTTATATTACTTTATCCCAGCTATGCTGTTTATAGCTGTTATGCTTAACAGAACAGTATTGCTAAAATTAGTCTTAAATGCAGTGGACAATGTGTTTTATGTGATTAAACGTTTTGTAAAAAGAGTGGACCGTTCAATCTTAAACACTTTAGATAAAATAAACGAACAAGAATTTGTGTTTTTTACAAAAGGAGATAATATTGCTACTTTAAACCATGTTATGCTTTATATCTCAAAAAATGAACACACTAAAAAAATAAAAATTGTTTTGGTAACAAACGATAAAGTAAAAAAGCCAGAAAATTTTGAACAAGAAATAGACTTTTTAGATAGAGAATATCCCGAAATAGATATAGAATTAGTGGTGTTAGAGAATAAAGAGTTTAATCCTGAATTAGTTCAAGAATTATCTAAAAAATGGAACATTCCAATCAACTTTATGTTTATTGGTTCTCCAGGTGATAGATTCCCATTTAAAATTGAAGAATTTGGAGGTGTAAGATTAATCATTTAATCCCACGCACAACCTTATAGGTTTATCCCACAAACCACGAAACCTGCAAGGTTTACAAAAACTGCTATTATTATAAAAAGTTGTACATTTGAAAAACAATGGACGCACACAAATTAACCCGCAAAATTCACCACTATATTATTGTTGTTTAGTTAAAATATTGCAAATCAATTGATTAAATCGGTTGATGTACAATATCGGATAGCAAAAAAAATGAACAAAACGTTAACCTCAAAAAACACAATCCGCTATGTTCTCGATACATTCCGATAGTTATCGGAACACTCGAACTGACGCTAGACTATTTAAAATAATTTGGTTATGTGATAGAAATCGAACTGACGCTAATACTTTTCAATACTTAAAATAACATTATATTTCCATAAAAATTACTCCATGTCTGCCAACAGGCAGGAAATTGAAGCTTACTTTTTTATAAAAGTAAACAATTTAACAGAATTTTATATTTAAGACACTAGTGATTTTTAATTAGTTTTTTTATTCATTTTTTTGCGTTATTAATTAAAAGTTTATTATTTTTGCGGCGGGCAAGTCCTGTACGACCAGCTCCTACTTAATCCCCCAGGATGGGAACATAGCAAGGGTCGGTGGTTGTAGCGGTGCGATATAGGTAGCTTGCCCACTTTTTTCTTTTTATTTTTCCCTTTTTTATTCATAATTCACTAAATAATCTTAATTTTGAGATGAATTCAATTGGTATGAAAAAAAGATTTAGAATTATATATAGCTTAACCTTTCTTTTATTGTTAATTTCTTGTTCTGTGTTTAAGAAAAAAGGAACAATAACAGGTATAAAAATTATTTATGACAATTCGCAAAGCATTAATTATGGTAAAAAAGTAAATTATAAAGTTATTGCCAATTATTCGTCAGGAAAATCAAAAAATATTGTTGGTAAAAAAGAAACAACAATTAAAGTTTACGGAGCATCTAATAAAAAAGACTACTTTTTTACACCTAAATATCCAACAGAATTAAAGGATGACAAAGTTTACATCTCTGCTACTTATACTTTAAATGATAAGGTTTATAAAGATTCCATTGCCATTCCATTCAATTATAAAGGCACTGTGTTGTTAGAGTTTAATGGACAAGATGGTGTCAATGGTAGTAAAGGAAAAGGCGGAAAAAAATCAATGGTTTTTAGAGACGGAAAAGATGGTGAAGCTGGTACAAATGGGGGAAATGCTAAAAATGGTCACAATATTCAAGTATATATTTGGAAAGAGCAAAATATGTATATAATAAAAGTTGTAGATATGGACGTTAATAAAAGCTATTTTTATAAAGCCAATCAAAATACTGAAAAGTACTACTTTTATGTAAAAGGAGGTAATGGTGGCAACGGTGGTAATGGTGGTGATGGCGGTAATGGAAAAGATGCTGTTGTTACCGAAAAGAAAACCAAAGCCGCAGGTAATGGAGGTAATGGCGCAAAAGGTGGTAATGGAGGTAATGGCGGAACAGGAGGTAATGCCTATGTATTTATACATCCTAATGCAGTTGAATTTAAAAATAAAATTGTTATTTATAATGATGGGGGGAAAGGCGGTAAAGCCGGAACTGGCGGTAAAGCTGGTAAAGCAGGTAAAGTTTTAGAAGGGCAAACTCCTAAAATTGACGGAAAAGCTGGTGTTCCTGGTATAGCTGGTTTTGATGGCGTTAATGGAGAAGTCATTTCAATAGAAATAATGGAATTTGACATCAATGACATAAAACAAAACAATTAATGAATTACGTAATAGAACACAACGCAACTTTTGGTCAGTACATTAAAATAATAGCTAGCTTTAAAGTTAATCATTTAGAACAAACCATTTTAACCTTTCCAAATTGGCGACCTGGTAGATATGAATTAGGAAACTTTGCCAAAAACATTAAAAGTTTTAACATTGTTGATAATAACAATCAAAAAGTAAAATTTAATAAAATATCATCTAACCAATGGAAAGTTGATACCCAAAATGCCAAGTCTATTGAAGTCACATATTATTATTATGCCAATGAACTCAACGCTGGGTCAACTTATGTAGATGACAAACAACTTTATGTTAACCCTGTCAATTGCTTAATTTATATAGATGAACAACAAAATGAACCTTGTTTTTTAAAGTTAAACATCAATAAACATTACAAAATTGCTAGCGGAATTCCCTTTAATGGATTTGAATTAAAAACCAAATCTTATCACCAATTGGTGGACAATCCCTTTATTGCCTCAGATAGTTTACAACACAATTCATATCAAGTTAAAGGAATCACATTTAATTTATGGTTTCAAGGTTTGGTGCAAATTAATTGGAGTAGGGTAATTGATGATTTTGTAAAGTTTACTCGCCTACAATTACAAAAAATGGGCGATTTTCCTGTAAAAGAATATCATTTTTTATTTCAGATATTACCCATTAAAGCCTATCACGGTGTAGAACATCAAAACTCAACAGTCATTGCACTAGGACCAACCTATAATTTAATGGACAGTTTATATAATGATTTTCTAGGCGTTAGCTCTCACGAATTATATCATACGTGGAACATAAAAGCCATTAGACCAAAAGAAATGTATCCTTACGATTACTCTAAACCTAACTATTCTCATTTAGGATATGTAGCAGAGGGCGTAACAACCTACTTAGGCGATTTATTTTTAAGTGAATCTACTGTAAAAGATTGGAATTGGTATAAAAATGAATTAGAAACCATTTTTCAACGTCATTTTGATAATTTTGGTCGTTTTAATTATTCTGTTGCCGAATCCAGTTGGGATACTTGGCTAGATGGTTATGTTCAAGGTGCTCCTCACCGTAAAGTATCTATTTATAATGAAGGGGCATTGTTGTCTTTTATTATTGATATTATAATCAGAAAAAATACCCAAAATAAAGCTTCTATCCACAATGTAATGAAACATTTATATGATGAATTTGCAAAAAAAGACAAAGGCTACACCGAAAATGATTTTATAAACATTGTAAGTCAATACGCCAAAGAGGATTTAACTGATTTTTTTAAAACTTACTATTATTCACCTAACGCCATAGAATCTGTTTTAACCAAAGCCATTGAAAACATTGGTTTTGAACTTAAAATGGAGTTAAATCCTAATTATACAGAACGTATATTGGGATTAAAAACAATCAATAACAACGGAAAAACCATTGTGTCTATTACTTACCCAGGTAGCCCCAGCGATTTAGCCAATATGTTAGCAGAAGATGAAATTATTTCAATTAATGGTTATCGTATAAATAATGACCTAAACCATTGGGTAGAATTTTTTAAAGACAATCAAATTATTTTAACCGTTAGTCGCAAAGGTAGGATGTTAGAATTAGTTTGTCCAAATACCAACAGAAATTATTATCCTAAATACAAATTATACAAACCCAACACCACTTCAAATTTAAGTAAAACAACCTTTAGACGGTGGTGCGGTTATAAATGGCAAGATATTTAAGTATGGCTTTAGTTAAAATAGATGAAAGAACAGTAGTTCAAAAAGTTAAGCAATTTATATTAGGTAAAGAAAAACCTCATTTGTTCAGACGAATATCTGTAATTATTGGATTTTTTATTTGGTTATACTTTACCGTTTGGCAAGGGTTAATTTTTTTGTCAATTGTTTTTATGAATCGTTTACAAAATCCCGAAATGATAAAAGAAACCTTTGCAAGAGTAGGGGCTAAATATGCTTTTTTACACCGCTGGGGTTTACAAACCACTGATATGTTATTATATCATTCATTAGGAATGTTTATTTTTTTTGGCTTTAGTTTGTTTGCTCTTGTTCTTATTTATCGGCAAAAAAAAATAGGACATATTTTATTCTTTTTCAGTCAATCTTTGGCGGTTATATTTACCCTTGTGTTTTTAGGATGGGACTACTTCAATCAAGAAATCTCTTTGATTGATAAAATTATTTTTGGTGGCGTTACTTTATATTTTACTTTGGGGATTTTTTTCTTTAAAAAAAAGCAAAAAACAAATAAAGAACAAAGCAGTACAAATTAAAAAAAGATAAACATCCCTCATCACTTTTTTGTGACTAAAGGACGTTTATCTAATTCAATTACTCATTTATTTTTCAGTTTCTATTTTAAATTGCATCACAGGATCGTCAGATTTGTTTTTGTATAAATCAATTACATTTACATTTATTCCTCTTGATTTTGCATTTACTTTAAAATCTTCTATAATTTCAATCACATCAAAATGAATGAACTTAGTATTTTTAGCATCAATTGTAACCTCTGAGTTATTTGGAATTAAATCTAAAGCCTTTAAAATTGCAGCTTTATTTAAAAACGATACATTTTCAGACAAACAAATTGTAATATGAGATTTTTCATTGACTAATTCTGTTTTTAACTTGTAAGGAACAATAAAATTATTTCTTAAAATTATAAAAATAGCCACTAATAATCCTAATGCAATACCAATTAATAAATCGGTAAAAACAATGCCTAAAACAGTTACTATAAACGGAATAAATTGTCCCCAACCTTCTTTAAACATCTTTTTAAACAATTCAGGTTTGGCTAATTTGTATCCCACTACTAAAAGAATAGCTGCTAAAACTCCTAAAGGTATTTTATTAAGCAGATTTGGAATAGCAATGACACTTATTAACAATAAAAACCCATGAAAAATGGCAGATGCCTTTGTTTTTCCACCTGATTGAATATTAGCGCTACTTCTAACAATAACTTGTGTAACTGGCAACCCTCCAATTAATCCAGCTACAATGTTTCCAACTCCTTGAGCCTTTAATTCTCTATTGGTAGGTGTTATCCTTTTTAAAGGATCAAGTTTATCTGTAGCCTCAACACATAATAAAGTTTCTAAACTTGCCACAATAGCAATAACAATAGCAGTAATATAAACCTCTTTATTGGCTAACCCTGTTTTAAAATTAGGTAAAGTAAAATTACTAATAAATCCGTCAAAACTATCAGCTAAAGGTATTTTAACTAAATGATCAGGGCTAATTTTTAATGAGGAGACATCAGTAAATAACATATTTAATATTATTCCAATAATTACAGCAACCAAAGGTCCTTGAACGTATTTAGTAAACTTAAATTGTTGAAATAGTTTAGTATTCCATAAAATTAAAATAATTAATGAAACAGCAGAAATTAAAACAACCCCAAAGCTAATATTTTCAATCATTATTGTAAGATCATCAAAAGTAGTATGCCCATCTAATTGATGAAATTCAAAATCTCCTTCAGGGTCTTTATCATAGCCAAAAGCATGAGGAATTTGTTTTAGGAAAATAATAATTCCTATTCCTGCCAACATTCCATGAATAACGGATGACGGAAAGTAATAAGCAATAATTCCTGCCTTTAAAAATCCCATTATTAATTGTAATGCGCCTGCTAAAATAACAGCTACCAAAAAAATATCAAATCCTCCTAAATCGGTAATGGCATTTAAAACAATAACAGCTAAACCTGCTGCAGGTCCACTTACACCTAATGCCGACCCACTTAACGCACCAACTACAATACCACCTATAATTCCACTAATTAATCCCGAAAATAAAGGAGCGCCAGATGCCATAGCAATTCCTAAACACAATGGCATAGCTACTAAAAAAACAACTACACTTGCAGGTAAATCATCTTTAAAGTTTTTAAATGGACTTAGTTTATTATTCAAATTCTTTATCATAATGTTAATGTTTTAATGTTGATTCCATAAATTCTACAATACCTGTATTCACATCATACATAGCCCCAACTATTTCTATTTCGCCATCTTGTTCCATTTGGTTTAAAATAGCACTTCCTTTTCTAATTTCACTAATTGAATGTTTAACATTCTTAACCGCAACTTCATCAACTTCTTCTTCAGTTGGTTCTTTAGAATATGAATTGATAGAAGGTTTTATTTTATTGAGTAAATTAGTAATATTACCCATCTCAATATGTTGGCAGGCAGAGGTAACAGCTCCACACTTGGTGTGTCCCATCACAACCACAATTTTAGAACCCGCTACTTTACAAGCATATTCCATAGAACCTAAAACATCTTCATTAATAATGTTTCCGGCTACTCTTGCACTAAAAATATCGCCTATACCTTGGTCAAAAACCAACTCAGCAGGCACTCTAGAATCTATACAACTTAAAATAATGGCAAAAGGATATTGCCCTGCACTGGTGGCTAAAACTTGTTCTTGTAAATTACGTTTTGCTTTAATATTTTGAACAAATCTTTTATTGCCCTCAACCAAAATGTCATGCGCACATTTTGGCGTTAAATTTTCTAATATTTCTTTTGTTTGTGTTCTCATTTTTTATAGTTTTTTTTTATTATACATCTTGTTAGATGTCAATTAATTGATATTAATTTTTTTATGAATTTGTGTAATAATTAGTCTATAAATAATCAAATGATTTAATAGAAACTATTAATTAATACTACAAATAAAAATGGGGATAAAGTGTTACCGTTTTTAGAAAAATACATTAATAATTAAACAAGTTAAAATCTTGTTCAAATTAAAAAAATAAAAACGGTTATATGAATTTTGGAGGTGGGATTAGCACATCTTTGTAAACCTCAATAATTTGACGAATATATCTTTTTTTAGAGGATTTAACAATAGAAGCAATATCATTACAGCTATAATCAAAAGCCGAAAAATAATATAAATCTTCAATGTCACAACAATCTTCCTCCTGTGGTTCAGAGGTCTCTTCTGAAAGCTCTATATCTTCATCATCATTAAAATGAGCAGTATAATGATAGACTGGTTTAAAAATCAATAAACCTAATACCATTAAAAAAATAAAGTGAAGGAAAAATTGATATTTTAATTGTTTAACCATTGTGGCAAATATAATCATTTAAAAAAAAGCAATATGATAAAAGTTGTTAATTTTTTGAAAAACAAAATTACACCAAAATGTTAGTTCTCCACCTGTTGGCGTACAGGGAGTGGTTTTATTTTTTTGAACAAAATAAAATTGTATCAAAATGTCAGTTCTCCATCTGTTGGTGGACAGGGAATAATTTTATTTTTTGGGATAAATAAAAATTGTATCAAAATGTCAGTTCGAGTGATTTTTATTTTTTTGGATAAAAAATAAAAATTGTATCGAGAACAGGCTACGGAGTCAACAATCCGCTATGTTCTCGATACATTCCGATAGTTATCGGAACACTCGAACTGAC